>NZ_JAAHHC010000011.1:0-198530 GCF_010672265.1 Moorena sp. SIO3A2 | reverse complement strand
ACTTGAGTAAAGTGGAATTAGAAAAAGCGATCGCTCAATCACTAAAACGATAAGTAGATAGAATTTAGAATTTAGAATTTAGAATTTAGAATTTAGTTGTAGGGTGGGCATTGCTTGAAATCAACCCCCAACCCAGGCAGAATTCATCTGAGCAATGCCCACCAACCAGGATACCTTAGGCCTGTTTCCAACTCCCAAACATTCTGGAATTTACATCAGTCTTTGCCCACCCTAGGGTATTGGTGGGCATTGCCCATATCATTGATAGCTGTTCAATCATGATATTCCGAGAGCAATGCCCACCCTACAATTTTACTTGAGTAAAGTGGAATTAGAAAAAGCGATCGCTCAATCACTAAAACGATAAGTAGATAGAATTTAGAATTTAGAATTTAGAATTTAGAATTTAGTTGTAGGGTGGGCATTGCTTGAAATCAACCCCCAACCCAGGCAGAATTCATCTGAGCAATGCCCACCAACCAGGATACCTTAGGCCTGTTTCCAACTCCCAAACATTCTGGAATTTACATCAGTCTTTGCCCACCCTAGGGTATTGGTGGGCATTGCCCATATCATTGATAGCTGTTCAATCATGATATTCCGAGAGCAATGCCCACCCTACAATTTTACTTGAGTAAAGTGGAATTAGAAAAAGCGATCGCTCAATCACTAAAACGATTAAAACGATAAGTAAAAAAGTTGGTGCTACAGGGAGCTATTCTATAATTCTTCATTCTACATTCTACATTCTACATTCTTCATTCTTCATTCTTCATTCTTCATTATGATTGCTCACACGCCCCAATACTGACCCAAGTGCTGGAACCATCATCCCAATGCTCTTTTTTCCAAATCGGAGCATTATGCTTCAAGGTGTCAATAGCATATTTACAAGCTGCAAAGGCTTCTGAACGATGAGGACAGCCAATAGCGACTAACACGCTAATTTCCCCAATTTTTAAGCGACCGATGCGATGATGGATTACCACCCGATTCACATCAGACCATGAGGCACGAATCTGGGCAGCAATTGAGGAAAATACCCGTAATGCCATGGGCTCATAAGCTTGATACTCTAATGCTACCACTGGTTTCCCATCAGTCTGATTACGGACTGTGCCACTCATCATCACCACAGCTCCATTAGCCGGATCTTCAGCAAGGGCGTAAAGTTCTGATAGGGATAAGGGAGCGATGGTGATTGAAAAACTATCTACCGTTTGCTTTTCAGTGATCTTGGGCAGGGGAGTCATTGCCTGAGAATTCTAAGAAGTGTTAAGATTAGTAACAAATTCAGCTATAATATAGTTTATTTATATTTGTTGGTTGGATTTAATCAATACCCAACCTTAGCCCCATGTTCCGATTTGTTTAAAATACTTTAAAAATTAGGAGCAGGTGCTCTAAATTCAGATAGTATACCTAAATAATATTCAAATAATATTAAATTAAATCAGAAGTTTTTTCTCTGACAAGGGCAATGATGGCGTTGTGGAGGGCTATTTCTCAGTAGCCCACAAACATCTGCCGTTAATCCATTGATGCTACCTATCCTTAACCTCAAGCTAATTCAAGTCAAGCTCATCCTAGCTGATCAGTGATCAGTCTTATCGTCTTGAGCAACAGCCAACCTAGGGCTGATCATAACTAGGGCTGATTATAACCCGTTTGGAGATTATTTGATGGCAGGAGGAGAAGAGGCTGATGAACCAGCAAAGCTGGCAGCCCAAAACTCTTATAAAAGAATTACTGACCCTGAGCTCCAACAGGCGTTTGATGATGTCACAGCATTAGCCGCACAAATTTGCCAAACGCCCATGGCTCTGATTACCCTGATTGACTGTTACTGTCAATGGTGTCAGTCTAATCTGGGCTTAGATGAAACGTCAATAAGTCAAAATACCTTTTTATCCGGCCATCGGATTGAGTCAGCTGAGGTATTGGTAGTTCAGGATACCCTGGCTGATCAACGGTTTGCCACTGATCCTTTAGTTACTGCTGAGCCTCATATTCGGTTTTATGCTGGAGTTCCCCTAATTACCTCTGAGGGATACCCTCTGGGAACACTTGCCGTAATCGATCAAGTGCCAAAGGAACTTCAGCCACAACAGTTAGCGGGATTACAAGCCTTAAGTCGTCAACTGATCAGCCAACTGGAGCTAAAACAACAGTTAGCGGATTTACAGCAGCCTCAGTTAGAAAACCAAGGTTTTGAACCTGAATTTACCCAGGTTGACCAAGAACTGCTGGATTTTTTAGAAAATGGCTGCGTTGGTCTCCATTGCGTGGATAGCAATGGCATTATCCTGTGGGCTAATCAGGCAGAGTTAGATCTGCTGGGTTACAACGCCGACGAGTATATCGGTCACCACATTGGTGAATTTTACCCGGAGCAAGAGGTAATTGAAGATATCCTGGCCAGACTAACTGCTGAAGAAACCTTAAAAAACTACGAAGCCAGACTCTTGTGCAAAGATGGCTCGATTCGCCATGTGCTGATTAACTCTAATGTCCTCTGGAAAAATGGCAAATTTGTCCATACCCGATGTTTTACTCGTGACATTACTGAATGGAAACGGATCCAGCAAGAACGCGATCGCTTTTTTGACCTCTCCCTGGATTTGCTGTGTATAGCTGGTTTCGATGGCTACTTTAAGCGCTTGAGTCCTTCCTTTACTAGCACCTTGGGTTACACCGAAGCAGAACTAAAAAGCACCACGTTTTTCAATTTTGTCCATCCCGATGACCGAGGAGCAACCAGGGCGGAAATAGAACAATTGGGGACTGGCATCCCTACTGTCTACTTCGAGAATCGCTATCGCTGTCAAGATGGGTCTTATAAATGGCTAGCCTGGGCTGCTTATCCAGTAGTGAACGATGGTTTAATTTATGCGATCGCACGGGACATTACCGAGGCCAAACAAAAGCAAGCCAGCCTCGAAGAGAGTGAAGCTCGCTTCCGGATGATGGCTGATCATGCCCCAGTAATGATCTGGATGTCAGGCACTGATAAACTTTATAACTTTTTCAATCAGCTTTCGTTGAACTTCACCGGTAAGACCCTCGAACTTGAATTGGGCAAGGGCTGGGCTGAAGGGGTGCATCCTGATGACCTAGAGTTCAGCTTCAATACCTATATATCTGCCTTCGACGCCAGAGAAAATTTTCGCATGGAGTACCGCTTGCGACGTAGGGATGGGCAGTATCGTTGGATATTAGATATAGGCACTCCCCGATTTACCCCCAATGGGGACTTTGCCGGTTACATTGGTTCTTCCATTGATATCACTGAGCGCAAACAGGCGGAAGAGGCCCTGCGTAGACAGGGTCTGATTTTTGAGAGTATCTTCGATGGGATCATAATCACGGACTTAGCCGGTAGGATAATTGATTGGAATCCTGCTTCAGCGCGAATATTCGGCTACACCAAAGCTGAGGTATTGGGTAAAACTGCAGGGATTTTGCACCGACCGGAAGAGGCGGCTGTTCTAACCGAGCAGATTATCCAGGAGATGACCAGTTCGGGACGTTGGTCTGGGGAGATTCACTTTATTGGCAAAGATGGCAAGTGTGGGGTGTGTGAAACGGTGGTAGTACCTCTTTATGATCAGCAAGACAATATGGTGGCAACCATTGGTCTAAACCATGATATTACCGAGCGGGAGCAAAATCAGCAGCAATTGTATCAGAGCGAGGCTCGCTATCGCGCTATTGTCGAAGATCAAACAGAACTCATCTGTCGTTTCCGTCCTGATGGAACTCTTACTTTTGTCAATGGTGCCTACTGTCGCTATTTCAGCAAGTCAGAGCAAGAGTTGATTGGGCAACGGTTTTTGCCATTGATTCCCGATCAGGATCTCAAAAGGCTAGAACAGTGTATTACTTCTCTAAGCCCGGAGAATCCGGTAGAAACGGTTGAACACCGGGTGATTATGCCCACAGGAGAGATTCGCTGGCAGCAGTGGAGCGATCGTGCCATCTTTAACGAGCATGGTCAATTAATTGAGCTCCAGGCAGTAGGGCGGGACATTACTGAACACAAGCACGCAGACGAGCAACTTTTGCAAAAGTCTCAGGCTCTGGAAACCTTCAGTAACAACCTCAAACACCTACATCGGCTGAATACCACCAATTACCAAAACTTTGACTTGCTGTATACTGACTATCTGGAGACGGGTTGTGAAATTTTAGGCATGCCCACTGGCATTATTAGTCAAATACACCTTAATTCCTACACCATCCTGTCGGTCAGGTCTGATCTAGAAGGGTTAGTCTCTGGCTCAGAGTTTGAATTAAAAAATACCTATTGTGCTGTAGTCGTTCGCGAAAAAAAGACCATTTCCTATACTCATGTAGGTGAGATGGAGCTAATGCATGCTCATCGAGTCTACCAAACTCTAAAACTTGAGTCCTATATCGGGACTCCCATATTTGTCTATGGTGAAGTCTACGGCTCCCTCAATTTTTCCTCAACCCAGGTCAGAGAAAGGGATTTCCAGCCTCACGAACGGGAAATTGTAGAATTAATGGCTCAAAGTCTTGGTCGATTAATTGCAGCTCATCAAGCGGAAATAGAGCGCCAACAGGCAGAAGCTGCACTGCTCGGTAGTGAATCGACCCTGCGTAGTTTTTTCAACAGTTCCGCACTATTGATGGGGGTCGTGGAACTGTTGGATGATGACATCCTGCATATTTCTGATAATAACAGTACAGCGAATTTTTTCGGGACTACACCCGAGGCCATGCAGAATCGGTTAGCCAGTGAGTTGGGGGCACCCAAAACTCATATCCATCGGTGGATTACCCATTACCGAGAAAGCCAACAAAGCAATCAGCCCATTTCCTTCGAGTATGATCACACCACTGAAACCGATACCCGCTGGTTATGCGCCACTGTATGCCCAATTCCCGACACAACCACTCCTCGCCCCCGATTTTCCTATGTGGTGGATGACATTACTGAGCGTAAGTTAGCAGAGCAAGAACTCAAGCGCCAAAATCAGCGATCGCAATTGTTTTCAGAAATTACCCTGAAAATCCGCCAGTCTCTACAACTGGATCAGATTCTGCAAACGGCGGTTACAGAAGTGCAACAATTTCTCAAGGCTGACCGAGTTGTACTGTTCCAACTGAGTTTTGATGGCTGGGGGAAAGTGCTTCAAGAAGCAGTAGTACCTGGTTGGCCAATCATGCTCGGACAAAGCATCGAAGATCCTTGCTTTCATGAAGAGTACCTGGACCAGTATCGTCAGGGAAGGGTTAGCAACATCTGTGACTTAGAAAAATCTGATATCCAAGCTTGCCATGTAGAAATGCTGCAACAGTTTGGGGTAAAAGCTAACCTAGTGGTGCCAATTCAGCAACAAGACCAACTTTGGGGTTTGCTCATTGCCCATCAGTGTTCGAATCCACGACAATGGACTAACTTTGAAAGTGAATTGTTGCAACAACTGGCCGACCAAATTGGTATTGCCTTAGCCCAAGCCCAGCTTTTAGGAACAGAAACCCGTCAGCGTCAGGAACTTGCCCGTTCTAATGCTGAACTGCAACAGTTTGCCTATGTAGCATCCCACGATCTACAAGAACCCCTGCGCAAGATTCAGGCATTTGGCGATCGCCTTCAGACAAAGTATCATGAACAGTTAACGGAGCAGGGTCAGGACTACCTGGAACGGATGCAGAATGCTGCAGCACGGATGCAGGTGTTAATCAATGACTTGCTTAGCCTTTCCCGGGTGACCACCAAGGCCAGACCTTTGGTTGCGACTAATCTGGCTCAAGTGGTGCAAGAGGTACTCTCTGATTTAGAACTACGTATCCAGCAATCTGGTGGCGTAGTGGAAGTCGGTGAACTACATACTATTGAAGCTGATCCCCTGCAAATGCGTCAACTGTTGCAAAACCTGATCAGTAACGGACTTAAATTCCGACCAGAACCAAGAGGTAACCTCGTTAAAATTTATAGCCAACTGCTTCAGGAAAGTTTTCCCTTAAGTTATGGAGGCGCAACCGTTAATCAGCGTTGTCAGATCATAGTCGAAGACAATGGTATTGGGTTTGACCCCAAGTATGGCAATCGCATTTTCCAAACCTTTCAACGGCTCCATGGTCGCAGCGAATATGAAGGAACCGGCATCGGTCTAGCTATCTGCCGTAAAATTGTGGAACGCCATAATGGTAGCATCATGGCAGAGAGCACACCAGGACAGGGGGCTAAGTTTATTGTTAGGGTGCCGATTAAACAAAATTGAAGCTGGAAGATTGTTCGCGTAGCGTGGCCGAAAGGCCAAGGTGAAAGGTGAAAGGTGAAAGGTGAAAGGTGAAAGGTGAAAGGTGAAAGGTGAAAGGTGAAAGGTGAAAGGTGAAAGGTGAAAGGTGAAAGGTGAAAGGTGAAAGGTGAAAGGTTAAATAATGAAAACATACTAGTAGTTGAGTGACTAATCCATAAAATACTTCAAATTTACACCTTTATACTTCATAACCCCTTCATAATGCCTTTATAATTCCTTTATAATTTTTGGTCGAGGAGATAATGCTGAGTGAATGAAAGCCGAAATCCCGTGATAATTTTAATGGCAGATGATGATCCGGATGATTGTCTATTGGCAAGGGAGGCTCTGTTAGAGAGTCAGTTGACCGATGAGCTATACTTTGTCAGTGATGGCGAGGAATTGATGGATTATCTGTATCACCGTGGTAAACACAGGCAGGCGAGCATGTCCCCTCGTCCAAGTTTAATCCTACTGGATTTGAATATGCCGAAAAAAGATGGTCGTGAGGCCCTCAGAGAAATTAGGGCTGATCCTAATCTACGAGTTATACCAGTTGTAGTGCTGACTACCTCAAAGGCTGAAGAAGATATCTATCACAGTTATAACTTAGGAGCAAATTCTTTCATCGTTAAGCCTGTCACCTATAGTTCCCTAATTGAGGTGATGGAAACGTTAAAAAAGTACTGGTTGGACATCGCCGAATTGCCCCCCGAAGGGAATAGATTGCCCTAACAGACTACCATGAGTAAATACTCACAACCGCCAGCTGAACGTTCTGATGTTTCTACTGATGTTTCTACTGTATCACTAAAAACTGATCCACTCAGGACTATTTCCAAAACCGACCCTCATCAATGTTCGTTGATCACAAAGCCAGCAAATTGCTTACCCTTTTCAGAACTCAGAACTCACCACCCTCGACTAATTTCCTTCGATTCCTCTGGTGCCAGACCAATGTACAACCCTTTGGTTAACGTATTACTCGTTGATGATGACGAAGATGACTATATTATAACTCGTGATTTACTGTCGGAAAACCGGAGAGCTAGATTTAGCTTGACTTGGGTGGCAACCTATGCTAAGGGCTTAGAAATGATTGGTCAGAACCACCATGATGTTTATCTACTGGACTACCGTCTTGGTGAGCATAATGGACTTGAACTCCTAGGTGAAGCCATTGCCAGGGGGTGTACAGCACCGATTATCCTCCTAACTGCTCAGGGAGACCATGAGGTTGACATGGAAGCCATGAAAGCTGGGGCAGCAGATTACCTGGATAAGAGTCAACTTAGAGGACCTTTACTAGAGCGTTCCATCCGCTATGCCCTTGAGCGCCAGCAAGCGCAACAAAAAATTCGGGAACAAGCAGCGTTGTTGGATGTGGCAACCGATGCCATTCTGGTTCGGGATCTAGACAATACTATCTCATTTTGGAATAAAGGAGCGGAGTGTCTATACGGTTGGCAGGCAGCAGAAGTGATTGGAAAAAAAGAGCATCTACTGCTGTACGAACAAGCACCAGCTGACCTAGCCGAGGCAGACCAAAGTGTTGCCAAAACAGGGGAGTGGTATGGTGAGTTGAATCAAGTCACCAAAGATGGCAAAGAAATTATTGTTGAAAGTCGCTGGACTTTGGTGCAAAATCCTCAGGGACAGGCCAAATCAATCTTGATTGTCAATACTAATATCACTGAAAAAAAACAACTGGAAACCCAGTTTCTCCACGCTCAGCGCATGGAGAGCATGGGTACCTTAGCTGGGGGCATTGCCCATGATTTGAACAACTTATTAGCTCCTATTCTAATGTCAGCTCAACTGTTGCAGCTGAAAATCTCAGATCAGCGGCATTTGCAACTCCTAAAAACTGTAGAGAATAATGCTAGGCGGGGGGCTGGTTTAGTCAAGCAAGTTTTATCCTTTGCTCGGGGTATTACAGGTCAACGAACGGTTTTACAAGTCAGGCATTTGATTCGGGAAATTCGCCACATTATCCTAGAAACATTTCCCAGATCCATTGAATTGTCTACGGATATAGACCCCAATCTTTGGTCTGTATCTGGGGATGCCACACAACTGCACCAAGTTTTGATGAACCTCTGCATCAATGCTCGTGATGCTATGGTTGATGGTGGAACGTTGACATTGTCTGCTCAAAATATTTTTTTAGATCCAAACTATGCCAGGATGCATATTGATGCCGATGTCGGTCCCTACATTGTGGTGACCGTTGCTGATAGTGGCATTGGTATTCCCCTGAAAATACAGCCAAGAATTTTCGAGCCATTTTTCACTACTAAAGAAATCGGTCAAGGTACAGGACTGGGTTTGTCTACTGTCAGAGGTATTGTGAAAAGTCACGGCGGTTTTGTAAATGTGTATAGTGAATTGGGCGTAGGTACTAACTTTAAAGTATATTTGCCAGCAGTAGAACACTTCCCAATTCCTTCCGAGGAAGAACTAGAACTACCGACAGGAAACGGTGAGTTGATTTTAGTGGTGGATGACGAAGCTGCTATTGGTGAGATTACCAAGACTTCCTTAGAAAACTATGGCTATCGGGTGATGACTAGCAGGGATGGTAGGGAAGCGATCGCACTCTATAGGCAACATCAGGATGACATTAGATTGGTGCTGATGGATATGATGATGCCGGTTATGGATGGACCAACAACCATCCTTCAATTGCGAGAAATTAACTCGCAGCTCAAAATTATTGGCATCAGTGGGTTGCCTATCAGTGATAAAGTCGATGCGGCGGCTGAAGCTGGGGTTAAGACCTTTTTGTCTAAGCCTTACACCGCTAAGGAATTATTGCAGGCTATTGATGGTGTGCTTAAAGGTAGTTAATTGTTATATAGCAGTTGTCAATTTGGTGAGTACAAAGTTATCGGTTTTAGGGAACAGCGGATCTGGGAACAGCGGATCTGGGAACAGAAACATTTCTTAACCTTTACTTCGACTGCTATAATTATTAAGTTTAATGGTTAATTATTTATTTCAGTTGTGTAAGCATTCAGCTATCAGCTATCAGCTTATGCGCTAAAGATGGTGCTACTTGAGGTGCTTTTATTCAAAAGCTGACGGCTGACGGCTGATAGCTGATAGCTGAATGGCTTTTGCCGTTAAAACTTGACTATAAGTTAACGATTACAGGGGAATGGTCGCTAGGTTTATCTAGTTTTCTCGGTTCTATGTCAATGGTACAACTAATCGCTTGATTGTAAAGATTGGGGGTTAGGTAGATATGGTCAATCCGCCAACCCCGATTACCCCGAAAGGCACGGGTGCGATAGTCCCACCAACTAAAATTACCCCCTTCTTTGGTAAATTTGCGAAAGGCATCCCCTAAACCTAGGTCTAAGACAGATTGTAGGGCTTGACGTTCTACTGGGGAAGCCATGATGTGCTTTTCTTTGCCTTTAGGATTATGGATATCCCGGTCTTCTAGGGCAATATTAAAGTCCCCACATACACAAAGTTCATGGGACTGTTCTTCTAGGATACTGTGTAAATAGTCCCGCAGTATCTTCAGCCAACGCAGCTTGTAGTCGTACTTCTCACTGTTGACCGAAGCCCCATTGGGAACATATAGGTTAACAATGCGGACGCCGTCTACTGTAGCGCTAATCACTCGCTTTTGTTCATCTAGGTCCCCCACCTGAGCTGTATCCAACACGGCAGCAAAGCCCATACTTACGTCTGTAGCTGGTTTCCGGCTACAGATGGCTACACCGTTATAGGATTTTTGCCCAGAAATATAAAGGTAATAACCCAATTCTTCAAAAAGCGATCGCGGAAACTGGGCATCAACTACTTTAGTTTCTTGCAGGCAAAGCACATCTACTTGGGTACGTTGCAACCAATCTATTACTTGAGCTTGGCGACTCCGAATTGAGTTGACGTTCCAGGTAGCGATTTTCATTAGTCCTACAGCTGATTAAATTTAGTCCAAAACAGACAGCAACTACCTCTACACCAGCATTGGGGAGCAAGATATATATGCCTTCCACTCAGACATCAAAACCAGAGTACCATAGTTTTCAAGAGGCGAGTTTAGGCGTAAATTCGCCAGATATTACGTCGGACAGATGACGCTAATCCCCTTCAACTAAATTGAAGGGGTTGATTACAGTTTTTGATAACAGTTGATTAGGAGCTTGAAGTTTTTTTGAGTAATGGATAATGGGGCTTTGGGTAATTTATTATATTACCTGTTACATTTTGCCTTGTATAAATTGGTGTTCTGCCACCAACCTCCCTAACTCAGGCAACAAAGCCAAGTTACGAGGTCGCTGGAGACGATAAACACTACACTGATTGGCAAGCTGAGCACACTGAAGAAGATGGGATGCTTTCTCAGAGTCAAATAAACTGTTTAGACGGGAGTGATGGGATAGTTCCATCACCGCCTCCTGAAGTTTCAGACGCTTAATACTCAACTGTGAACCTGAAACCAGTACATAGATGCACCGGATTGGTAGTAGCGCTTGGGTAAAATCCTGATTTAACAGATAGCCAGGTTTATTTAACTTCGGTACCAGCAGACCCAGCTTATCCTGGTCATATCCCAAAACCTTAGCTACTTCTCGACTTAGTTTAATTTGAGGAAAGCTAGGAGCAACTTTCGCTTTCCCCTGATCCAATCTCACAGGTGCAACATCATCAGTGATGATTCTGTATCCCTGAGTATGGAGTGCAGCAGCAATTGAAGACTTACCTTCACCGGAATTACCCAAGAAAACAACCGCACCACCATTAATATTGACTACACTGGCATGTAGCACCAACAATCCCCGCTGATAAAGCAGAATCGCCATCACAGTTCCCACTAGAGCCGTTTGAATGCGGCTCAGGCAGGCTCCTGCTGCGGGAATGATTATAATCGTGTTTCCCCCCTGTACCAGAAACAGCCCTGTGTCTTTGAGATAAATCACTGCCTCATCTCGACTCAACTGGAAAGCCATCGGCTGCTGGATAACTTCCTTTGGAATGTAGTCACTGATTTTGCGATTCGGCGATCGCGTAGCGTGGCCTACGGCCTCAGCCGACGCTACGCGAACGCATCCCGTACTGTAATCATTACTCTGAATGTGAATCGTAACATCACACTCTACTTCTGCTGGGATAAACTCTGGGATTGGTAGCGCCGAGTGGATTCCCAAACCATAAGCAACATAGGAAAACAGCTTTTGCTTGTTGCCACCCAAGGCTTTGCAATCCACTGATTGGCTGTCAATTTCGGAGATATCGCCAACTGAACACTTAGACATTGTCTTAGAGATTGTGCCATCCAAACTCATAATTAATTTCTCAAATAACTATTGCGCGTAGATGCAATCACTAGAAACTGATGCAGTAGTTTCTTGACTCCCCTTGATGAGCCATTGCAGTTCAGAAATTACTCTGGCATCCGTTGCTCAAGCCTAATTGTAGGGGCCCAAGGCTTGCTCCCTCACTATATGTAGCTAAGTTTTAGCTATTATGGTTTAGTAATTAGCTTTTTCAGCTTAAAATCTAATTATCGTTAATAAAGCCCAATAAATTGCTGAAATTATTAAGATTAATTAATTACGCAATAAAAACGTAAAACCAAGTCTTTTATATTTCAATAATCCCCCTAAATCTACCTTAATAAGGGAATTGAGGGTTTTCATTAGTGATTTGAGATATAGTACTGGTTCCAAATACCATTCTAAAATTTGGTTCACAGTCCATAGCTGATCAATCTAATGGCAGATTTTCACCCCGGTAGCATTTAGACTATCTTCAACGGATTTAGCTTGATAATTTTAGCCCTTCAAGTCAATTAAACTGTATCCTAATTAATCGATTTTTTCCACAAATACCTAAAATTTTAATAAAACTTAAATTCTTTACCAAAATAAAAATTATAAAAATCAGCTAAAACAATTAGCCATTATTAGAGATTTTACAAATGATTTGTAAACCGAGATCGTGATTTTTTTATAATTAAAAAAACTCGGTATTCTTTACCCCTGTTAGCAGATACCGAGTTCCGTGTTACCTAAAAGGTTTAATTTTATGTTCACATCTCAAATGGAAATGTTATAGCATTAGCTAGGGAGTAGGGAGTAGGGAGTAGGGAGTAGGGAGTAGGGAGTAGGGAAGTCAGAAGGTAAGCATTCAGCAGTCAGCAGTCAGCAGTCAGCGGTCAGCTTATTTTATTCAAAAGCACCGATTGCGCTACTTGAGGTGCTGCGCGAACAGTACCGTGGCACAGGCTAGAAGCCTGTGACCCATAAGCTAATAGCTGATAGCTGATAGCTGATAGCTGATAGCTGATAGCTGATAGCTGATAGCTGATAGCTGATAGCTGATAGCTGATAGCTGATAGCTGATAGCTGATAGCTGATAGCTGATAGCTGATAGCTGATAGCTCACTGCTTACCTTCAAGTTAGCGATAATTTTTAGCCTGAGTTTCAAACAAATGGGCATAAGTACCATCTAACTGCATCAGTTCCCCATGGGTACCGCTTTCTACAATTGAACCTTGGTCCATCACATAGATTCGGTCAGCCATTTTTACAGTAGATAAGCGATGGGTGATCAGAATAGCAGCTTGATCTTCGATCAGTTCGCGGAATTTCATAAACACCTCGTATTCTGCCTTAGGATCCATAGCAGAGGTAGGCTCATCTAATACAATAACCTGAGAGTCTCGTAGAAAAGCTCGTGCTAAGGCTATTTTCTGCCATTGACCAATACTAAGTTCTTCCCCTTGGTCAAATAATTTCCCCAGCATGGTATTATACCCTTGGGGTAAACTAGTGATAACGTCATCAGCACCAGAACGACGAGCAGCATCAATAATAGTTTCGTGATCTCGTGGCAAATCAATGTCCGCTAACCAGATATTTTCCTTAGCCGTAAAATTATATTTAGCGTAGTCTTGGAAAATCACACTGATTTGGCGGCGTAAGTCAGCTATTTTAAAATTGCGGATATCAATCCCATCAATGGTGATGCTGCCAGCGGTTGGATCGTACAAACGACACAAGAGTTTAATTAAGGTTGTTTTACCGGAACCGTTTTCTCCTACTAGGGCGATAGTTTCCCCTGGTCGCACTGTAAGGTTAATGTTTTTAAGTGCCTTACGAGTTGTAGTACCGTATTGGAAACTAACATGATCGAAAACAATACCACGGCTCATGGAGTGGGGAATTGGTTTGGGATAAGTTGGTTCAACAACGTTAGGTTTTAGATCCAGAAATTCGTAGAGGTTAGCTAAGAATAAATTATCTTCATAAAGACCAGATATACTAGTTAGTAACGCTCGAATATTATTTTGTCCCCGCTGCAACGCTTGGTGATACAGCACTAAATCTCCTAAGCGCAAATCTCCATGGACAGTTTGATAGACAATAAAGCCATAGACAGAAAAGATTAACATTCCTGCAACGGCTTGAGCACAAAAGTTAGCAAAGGATCGTCCAGTAGCAATGGCTACTTTTTCTTTATAAAGTTGCTCTCGGATGCGACGATACCAGTCAGTAAAGAAAACCCCTAAATCAAACAAGCGAATTTCTTTAGCAAACTGGTCTGAGGTTAGCATATAACCCAAATACATGGATTGCCGTTCCATGGGTGTTTTTTTGCGCTGCCAACGATAGATAACCCGAGAGTATTTTAGCCGCACCACCATCGCGGGCATGGCAGCAATAAATAAAATCCCAGCAATTCCCCAATGGAGGGAGAGTAATAAACTCACCATCGCCAACAAGGAAATACTATTTTGAGCTATCTGTGTGAGACGATTTAGGACTCGGGGCGGTCGGTAGGGCGCTTCTTGTTGAGCTCTTTGTAACGTATCGTAGTATCGGGCATTTTCGTAGTACTCCAAGTCAGCTTCTAGGGATTTATCATGAATAATCCCTTGCATGTAGTCAGTCACTCGCTGAGAATGAGCAGTATTGACTACTTCAGCTAAGGAGTTGCAAAGAGTAGTGACAAGTGTAACTGTACCGGCTAAGATTAGGAAAAGTAAAACATCACGAAAGACGGCTTGTTTATCAGCAGTAATGAATCCGTCAGTTACTGTATCAATTATTAGTTTGGTAAGATAAATTGATAGTAGAGGTAATATCCCCTGAACCAGCAAAAGTCCTACGCGAGCTCCTGTCCAAAAGGGACTGCTTTGCCAGACTAGACGCAGTGCAGGCAAAAGGCGTAATGTTTGCTGGATTTTTGTTCTTAAGGTTTTGCCTGCTCCCATTTTTTGTGTTAAGGTTTAGTTGGTTAAAGGTTGAAGGTTAGTTGGTTAAAGGTTGAAGGTTAGTTGGTTAAAGGTTGAAGGTTAGTTGGTTAAAGGTTGAAGGTTAGTTGGTTGAAGGTTAGTTGGTTGAAGGTTGAAGGTTAGTTGGTTGACGGTTAGTTGGTTGAAGGTTGAAGGTTGAAGGTTAGTTGGTTGAAGGTTAGTTGGTTGAAGGTTGAAGGTTAGTTGGTTTAAGGTTGAAGGTTAGTTGGGTTAAGGTTACTTGGTAAAAGGCGTGAAGCTTTACTAGACCTCTTATAAAAGTATTGTCTTCATGCAGTCGTGAAGGTAAGAAACCACGCCAGTGCTGATCTGATTCCCTATCTCCCCATCTCCCTATCTCCCCATCTCTCCACACTTCCCACACTTCCCTCTCTTGTGCTATTCCCTGTTCCCGACTTCTGCAAGAACTTTAGTGTTGAGGGTATGGTTTTTACTACGATCAGAAGTAGTTAATTCTTCGATATCTTTCTCCACCAAGGCCACTAGATCAGGAAGTTCCATCAGATTAGGCTTTCTGGTGAAGCGACAGATAGATACAGTCTTAATCAGACTGGCGCACTGACGCAGATGAGTACTAACACAGTCTGGAGCAATTAGCACATCTACATCACGGCTATGACGGACTACTTCAGGGAAAGCTTGTTGAGGCGTTAGCTTGGTAATCTGATGTTGGTCTCCTTTGGCCAATACATAGAGCCGCTTCAGGGGTACAGCAGTGCGTTGAAACCCATCAGTGAATGTGTAGGAAAGCTTTGGTGCGTTTGGGTAAAGAGGAGGTAAGTTATTAGAATTGTGTCCTAGAGAATCTGCTGCTGATGGCCAAAGTTTAATCTGAGGAAAGCTAGGAATAATCAAAGGATAACCGTCATCAAGGTTGACAGGCATGACATCATCAGTTATAATCTGATAACCTTTACCATGAAAGGCTCCTGCTAAGGTGGATTTACCCCAGCCTGACCCACCCATGAATGCGATCGCTTGATTGTTGACCACAATGCTGCTAGCATGGAGTACTAGCAATCCGCGCTGTCGCAGCACCACAGACATACAAGCTCCAAGGATGTTAGGGCTGAGCTTAGAGTTGTCCGCTCCTGTCACAGGTTCGATAGTAATCTCTCGCCCATCTTCAATCAAAACCTTTGCTTTGCCATGCAATTCCCCAACAACACGGTTGCTCCAATTAGCTGTTTCTGGAGGAAGATGACTCAATTTCCCGAAACGTATGATCACATCAGGGGATCCATCAGACTCGATCAGCTCGAGTAAGGGAATCTCTGAGTGAATACAAAGGTTGTAGGCCGTATAGATGTACATAATTGATACTTAGGAGCAGGTTAAACTTGATCGGAGAACTTGATAGCAGAAAAGGCATCCCCTCACTCTAGCCAAGACCCTTCTGCTGAGTCAGTGTTGCAGGACTAACGAGTTGGGGATTCCTAGGCAACCTAAGTGGGAGTTGCCTAGGGATGATCTTGCTAGTAGTAGATAATTTAGTAGTAGATAATTTAGTAGTAAATAATGCCTTTGTCGCCCTTGGTGATAGCTCTACTAATATTCAGTACTTACCATCACCAGTGCTAATCGTATTACTGTAGTTTGAACGGATCACAATTATTATTGTTATCGCAGTTTAGGCTGCTTGAGCCATCTGATTCAGCTTGGGGATTAGCCACATCACCATTGAAAATCAGGACATCTGCAATCCGAGTATGCCCAGTGATTTGGGTTAGCTCCTCAATGGTGCCGTGAACCATAATCTCTGGTGTAGCGTAGCTCTTTTCCATGGTGTTTTCCTTTTGCTGACGGTAGCTTCAGGTAGTCACACCCTGATTTTAACTATTGATTAGTCGGCGTTGCTGATTCTGGGTATGGTTTTGCCCCCCTAGCCCCCCAAGCGAGGGATTGCTCGCTTGGGGGGAACAAAACTATCAAAGTCCCCCAGAATTGGGGGATTTAGGGGGCTTCAATAAAACCAAATGATCGCGCATTCATTCCTTAATTCAGCAACGCCGATTAGTCAGCATCACTAGTAGTAATCGTGTTACTGACGGTCTTCTAGTTTGAACGGATCACAATTACCATTATTGCAGTCTAGGCTGATTGAGTCGTTTGATTCAGCTGCGGGATTAGCCAAATCACCATTGAAAATCAGCACATCTGAAATCCGATCAGGTCCATTGATTTCGGTGAGCTCCTCAATAGAACCGTGAACAATCATCTCTGGAGTAGTGTAGGTTTTTACCATGGTGTTACTTTCCTTGTAATTTTTGTAGTTTAAGGTAGTTACACCCTGAATTAAACTATTGATTACTCATCATCAGTAGTAATCCTGTTAAGGTAGTTGGAACGGATCACAATTACCATTGTTATCGCAGTCTAGGCTGCTTGAGTCATCTGATTGAGCCTGGGGATTATTCAAATCACCATTGAAAATCAGGACATCTGCCATTCGATCAGGTCCACTGATTTCGGTCAGCTCTTCAATAGAACCGTGAACAATCATTTCTGGTGTAGTGTAGGTTTTTAGCATGGTGTTAATTTCGTTGTACTTATTGTGGGTTTAAGGTAGTCACACCCTGAGTTAAACTATTAATTACTCACTAATTACTCACTATCACCAGTAGTAATCCTGTTACGGTAGTTTGAACGGATCACAATTACCATTGTTATCGCAGTCTAGGCTGCTTGAGTCATCTGATTCAGCCGCAGGATTAGCCAAATCACCATTGAAAATCAGGACATCTGCAATCCGATCAGGCCCATTGATTTCGGTGAGCTCCTCAATAGAACCGTGAACAATCATCTCTGGTGTAGTGTAAGTTTTTAGCATGGTTTTACTTTCCTTTTGCTGATAGTAGTTTACGGTAGTTACAGCCTGAATTGGACTTACGGTGTTTCAAAGGTTGTGCCCAAACCACAATCCCAAGCAGATTCCCTGCCAAGTTAGACTTAGGGTGTCGCTTGGGTGCGGTCAAGCCACAAGGCCAAGATGATTCCCTGCCAGACTGTCATGCAGTCTTTTTCTCGCACCCTGCCTCCTGAGGTCATGCGTCGATGAACTTGTCTCAGAAAGTCTGTGTCAACGTACCCTTCAATGAGTTCAAGCTTATTCAAGATCACGTCGTCGAACACCTGACGATTTAGGGTGAGCAGACCGTGAATAAAGTTTGGACCCATATGGGCTTTGCCTCCTCGCCACTGGACAGCTTTTGGTAAAATATCTGCCATCCCACGGCGCAACACCATCCGACTCCATCCCTGGTAGAGTTTCTGCTCGGAAGGCAGTGCTAGACAGAATTCAAGTAACCGCTTATCCATAAAGGGATGACGAGCTTCGAGGGAAAATGCAGCATTGTAGCGGTCGAGCTGCTCTAGAATTAGGGGAAATATACCTTGGGTTAGATTACGCCAGTGGTCTTCTCTGACTGTAAGTGATGGTTGATCTGACTTGTCCAATGCTTGAATACGCTGATCAATACCAATGCGCTCAGCAAAGTTGCGGTTAACCAGAGGTGAAACAGAACTAGCTGACTTGTCTTGTCTGCGCCACTTTCGCCAAAGTTGGTTGATTGCTTCCGGAACTAACGCCTTGAGTCCATGATTGAGCAACAGGTGCTTACGGGAGATGCCAAAACGCTTGTGAATCTGATGTACAGCTTTTCCAAAGGCAATCCAGCGAAACTGCTTCGCCAGTGTTTTTAGGTGTAGGATACTGTAGTGTTTAAGCAAGCCTTGGGGTGAGTTACCAAAATGTTCAGAAAATGCTTCAGCTTCCTGGACAAAGGTTTCCCACTGTCCTTGATGGGCTAATTCTGTCAATCTAGACACACCATGAAACACGACATTATCGCCATCGAGACCATCTAAAACAATTCGCATCCCTGCTTGCTGAGCAGCTTGATTCAGTCGCCAAGGATAATGATGACTTGGGCCAAGTAAGGCTTCGTCTTCATACTCCCAAATTTCGTCAACGTCTGACAGCGGACCAAACTGATCAGCATGGACATAGTGGGGAATAAGTCCACCCTGTTCTAAAACCGCATTGATGAAGGGACGTTCATCACATTCCGTGACTTTGTCAAAAATGTTGGAGAAGCTGTGCAATTGAGCATCTCCTGTTTCAGCCAGTAGTTTCCTGGCTACACAAGTGATTGAGGAAGAATCTAATCCACCGCTCAAGTGAGAACCAATGGCAAAAGCACTACGGAGACGACAACGAACTGCTTCGGTAAAGATGTCACGAAATGCTTCAGCATAGGCTTCGTCAGAGTCTAATATTAGCTCACGATTGGGGTCTAGAGACCAGTAACAGTTTAGCTCTATTCCTGACTGACTAACGACCATGGTGTGAGCAGGAGGAAGCCGCAGAATCTCGTCATAGGTGGTGATGACTTTGTCTTCCATCATCAGGGCGACATAGTCAGCCATCCTGACTTCGTTAAGACGCTTTGGCACGAAGGGTAAACAGAAGAGTGCTTTGATTTCAGAGGCAAAAATAAACCCTTGACCGGATTGGTGATAGTAATAGAAAGGCTTAACCCCAACATGGTCTCTAGCACAGAAGAGGATCTGCTTGTGCTTATCCCAGATAGCGAAGGCAAAGTCACCTAATAGTTTTTCTGGACACTGCTCTCCCCATTTTTCATAAGCGGCTAATATCAGTTGGCTATCGGTAATTTTTTCTGCTGGACGGTCGTTCAACTCTAGAGCAACAATCAGTTCTTCTCGATTATCAATCCGAGCATCAGCAGTAATCACTAAATTTTTGGAGTGATTAACTAAAGGTAACTTTTCCAGCAGCGATTCAGGAGTAGTCCAAAGCATCCGATGACCGAGACCAACAGACCCCTCGCACCAGATATCTGCTCCGTCTGGTCCCCGGTGGGCAAGGATATCTAACATTTGCCCAATATTTTCCCGGTCTATTGGTTCTTGGTTGAGGTAGTAAATCCCTACAATGCCACTCATAGTTTGCCTCCTTTAAACGATGGTAGTGGAGTAAACCGTGAAAGGTCTCTGAGATAGCCGATCACAACCTGTCCTTGGTTTTCCACCCATGCATGAGCTTCTAATTTTCCTCCCTCCCCTTTGGCAACACCAATTCTGAGTTGAGGGGAGTAACCACAGCGACTCATTAGTACTTGTGTGGTTAATGCTCTAGCTAAACACTTAACACCACCTGGCATGTAGCGACTGCTGAGATTAACAGCTCCGACAATTTTGCTTAGGTTAGTTTGGTTTACGCTTTGAGCTTGAGGTGATGGCTGACTGATTTTTGCTACCAGTTGCCGCAATCTGTGAAATGGTAGTAACCATAGCCCTAGTCTGATTAATCCTAGTAAAATGAACGTGTTAATCACAAGTTGACGTTCTCTACTAGTAAGGCGCAAGAACTTACGCAACCGCTTCATCTTTTACCTCAATTAGCCCAACTGCTGCGAATTCTTGGAGTAATGCCAACAGATCGCGATCGCATTTTTCTGGCTCAACTTCGTACTCTGCTAGCAGTGCATTGCGAATTTCATCTAAAGTTTTCGGTTCCTGGATCAGATTCCAGATGCTAGCACCTACGGTATTCAAGCCATAGTAAACTCCCGACTTCATATCGAGGATGATTGCCTCTCCTCCAATATCAGAAGATAGTTGCTCTTGAGCTGCTACTACAATTGAATATTTTGAGATAGTACAATCCAAACTCATAATTTTTTATTCTCCAAGTAATTATTGCTGTTCTATAAAACTAGTGAGGTAATTATCTGGGCTTATAATTAATGGATTGAGAGTAATTACCCAGATTACTATCGTTGATTAGCCCTGAATGTTGTTACTTTTAGTAAAGTCATGGTATAGTAAATACATAAGTTGATTAGTTTGAGGAGTTAGTGGTGAGCTAGTTGCTCTAGTATTGCTTTATCTAGTATTGATCGATAAGCGCGTTTATAAACGAGTTGTGAAAATTCATAACCCCAAAATCATTGCTAGTGCGGTCATACTGCTCCCGTGATAGTTCGCAACCTATTTATAATTGCTATAAGCAAATAGGCATTTAAATTTCAGCTCGATCCACTTGTGCAAAAGCCGGTCCACCATCTCCCCATTTGGACCTATTCCTATCAGCCCAGATTCACAATTTAAATGTATAAATATTGTGTGAATAGTTTGTGAATATTGGTATTTATAGCAGAAGTCAGAAGTCAAACTCTTGCGCTTCTTGATGCAGTCGCTCATGGGGGAAACCCCCAAGACCGCGCTGCATCGCTTACTTAGGTTTGAGACTTTTGTCATGTCCTAACTGCCCTGGCGACTGCTATATAAGATTGAATTACAGCATTTATACTGTTATGAAGAAGTCAGAAGTGATAGGGAGTAATACTATTTAAATTAAAATTTAAGTTTTTTGATTTAATTTAACTGTAGCGTAATTCATCCCATAGTTAAACTAATTGTCGGAGATTTTAATAAAACTTTAATTCTTTATTGAATTAATAAAAAAAAATATCAAACTCTGTCAATTATCCCCTTGATGATGTAAACAGTAAAACTCTTTTATGGGATAAAAGTAAATTTACCAGGTTGGAGGTGGAATTAAAGAGCGATCGCATTTTAATCCGATAGACAATCCCCCACACATTTGGAGCCACCTGTTGTAACATTAGTTCAGAGCCACCGAAATCAGCTGATGATAAATTCATAATTAACTCTAATTAACTCTTTGTTGTCATCACTTTAATTTTTCCTTGCCTTCAATTAAATGTTCTCTCCCTTCCAAGTAAATTCCGGACAGTTTTTCAGAAAAACTTTTGCTGCTATATAAGGTCAGGATAAGGGCAGTGAAGCTAACAGCCTATGGGCTACGCCCACGCTACGCCAACAGCTCAGGGCGTTTTTATCTGGGTTGTAAACACCTTATGGCAGGAATTGGCTTGCATTTAAGAGGCAAAAGGCAAGATGGGAAAGAGATACAGAGTTTTATTGGACAAGAAAACAAGACCATACAAATTTACATCTCATTTGGAAATGCTATAACAGTCTTTAGCTTTGAGCTAGTGTTCTGGTAGCTGCAGTGGTAAATAAAAACAGCAAGTAGGAGCGCACGCCGTGCGCCCCTATCAGATAAGTGGGTTTGGTGACCAGTTTTGTGTCAGTCTTGACCCAGTGATACCGGAATACAACCGAAATACCACCGCCATACCATTGAACGGTAACAGTATCAATCCGATCGACTGTCTCCAAACCTGTCCAACAGTTCCTGACGGGACAAGTTGGACAGGTTAAGCAGCACCTGAGTACGCTCTGTGATCGGCAACTGCATCAAAGGCTCAATGGTTCGGGATAATTCGAGATCAACAGTGCCAAATCGCCCTGCTAGTAGATTTTCCACCATCAGGCGCTGTCCCTCTAAATTTCCTTGTTCCTTGCCTTGTTCCCGGCCTTGCTCTAAGGTTTCTTCCCGCCAACGCAAATAAGCTGGTGATAAATTCATAATTAACTCCCTGTCGTCTTCAGTTAAATCTTCACTTTCTCCTATTTTGTCTATTTTGATGCGCCAGTTAGCCAGAATCTCTAAGATGTTACGTCGTTTTGGGTGTCGATCAGGCAGTGCCAGCAACTCATTAATGGCTTGCGCTTGAGTGCGATCGCGTCCCAAAATTCTTAACCACAGGGTTTCTTCGGTAACAGGTAGCTGGTTAATGGCCACCAGGGCTGTGTTGAACCACTCAGGCAAAAAGTAAACTCCTTTGACCCAATTACCGGAATTATCAAGTTTTGCACCAAACCCGTTCAACAGCTGGCCTGAACAGGAAGGGGACAAAATCCATAAACAGGGCAAATCGGTTTCACTGATCAGGTTTTTCTCTCGTCGTGCCTTCCGCTGTAGGTCACTGTAGAGGGCAAACAACTTCAACAGGCAATTGCGCACTGCCATGATTCCTGTAGCATTGCGGAACGGTTCCAATAAACAGGCGGTTGATGCCATCTGACCGAGCAATCCAATTTCCTGGGGTGCTGTGGATTCAGAAGCTGTTGGTAGAAACCAAATATCCACTTGACGCACTTCACTGGTTAGTTCTCGGCTGACTTCTACCTGACCGTGAGCTGTTAACAACTCCGTTAGATACTGTTTGGCAAATTGATCATGAGGCTGTCGGGTCATTAATCCTAACTCTTTGGGGTTGGTGTTAGTAGCCTTTCACAGCTGGTCTGGCCAAAAACAGATCCATATGATCTTGACATTTGAGACCAAAACCCCTTTACCCAAGCTAGGGACTCTTGGCTTGCGCCCCTACAAACAAAATGATGTCTCAATCTGCCGTACAGCGGTAAGGGCAGAATAACTGACCCCAGCTGTTCCTTCTCCTGGATGAGTGGAGTCTCCTACTAACCACAGACTTTTGCAGGGTGTGCGAGTGGCAAAGCCAAAGGGCCCAAAGGTGGGTATCCGTTGCCCTATCCCTCCGACAATGCCTTGTTCTCTGGCAGTATAACGGGCAAAGGTGCGAGGGGTTGCTGCTTCTTGGTGAATGATGGTCTCTGGTGTTAAATCAAAGTATTGACTAAGACGTGCGATCGCATTTTCTGTATACTCTTCCTTTAACCGGTCATAGTCTTGCTTGGACCCCCGCCACCACATGGCAGCATCGGTAAAGGATGAGGCAGTAATCGTTGCTTTTCCCTCTGGTGCTCGTCCATCTCCTGGCTTACTAACCGAAATAAACAAGGAATTATTCTCGCCAATTGGTCCATCGTAGTCATAGAGAAACTGAAGATGGGGAGGACAACCATCAGGAATTGCACGTTTATCTACCCCAAGATAGATGACAAACGCACCGGATGGTGAAGGTAATTTATCGACTCGATATTTATAGCCTGCCATCGAGTAGCCTGCCATCGAGGTTCCATTGAAGCTCTGTAGATTATTACCTAATAATTTGACTAGGTTTTGCACCGTAACATTGGCAACTACCTCATCCGCTGGTTCTGTCCAAACTTCCCCTGTTTTCTGATTGCGAATCGAAACACCAGTAGCTTTACCAGCTGATGTTTCGATCTGTTCAACGGTGTGGCGCATTAGTAGCTTACCCCCCCATTTTTCCAGGGCTTCTACTAAGCGATCGCTTAACACCTGCATACTACCTTGGAGATGAAATAACCCTTGGGGTTCCTGGGAAACTCCTAAGGCTGTTGCTGCATACAACAGTGCTGTCTGATCAACATCGACTTGGGAATAAAGCTTCAGCTGCAAATCCAGAAAGGTTTTCAGACGCTTATTCCCATATAAGCCATATCCTCGCAACCCATCGGCTACGGTCATGAAGGTAAAAGGTAGGGTAATTAAGGTATCAGGACGCACTGCTGAGGTTAATTGCCACAAGTCCCATAAATTACGAGGTGGTAGCACTGGGTCACGGGATTGGAACTTCCAACTGGCATTGAATAAGGTTGCCATCAGTTGCCAGAAGGGTTCACTACCGGGAAACTGGCGTTCTCGTTCTCTTTTCCATTGCTCCGGGTTCCGCCAGATGTTAATTGGTTCGGTTTCACCGGGAAGAAATACCGCACAAGCAGGGTCACAGGGGGTAGCGGCTGGCAGGTCTACTTCCAGTTCATCAAAGATGCGTTTGTGAATGCCACCAGGTTCTAAGCCAGCTACCTGGGTCGCACCAACATCGAAGGTAAAGCCCCGACGTTTAAAGGTGGAGGCGCATCCTCCTGGTACTAGGGCTTGGTCTAGTATTACCACACGGTAGCCTCGGCGAGCAAGGAGTGCTCCAGCGGTTAGTCCACCAATTCCTGCACCGATTACTACTACTTTTTTCTGGTCTTTTTTCTGCGGGAATTCTTTATTGGTGTATTCTACCTTACCTTTACCGCCCTGAGTGCTTACCATGGTGGTTTATTTGCATTTCTTAATGTTTCTTATCATAATTCTACCTTGAGCCATGGCGTTTGGGAGTGGGGAATCGGGAGATGGGGAGATGGGGAGTTGGGGAGATAAGGAGATGGGGAGATAGGAAGTGTGGTGTTATCGTGGCTAATCCTGATTCGCGATTCGCGATTCGCGATTCGCGATTCCCGATTCCCGATATCAAAAACGCGATATCAAACGGAAAGATTACTATGAATAAATAGTGGTCAATCAGTGATTAATTTAATGACTTCCAGTTTGCTCAATACTCCCTGCCTCAATGCTCCCACTGTTGAAAAGCTACCGAATGGGTTAACCATTGTGGCGGAGCAGATGCCTGTTGAAGCTGTGAATCTGAATGTTTGGATTAATGTCGGTTCCGCAATGGAATCGGATCAGATTAATGGTATGGCTCATTTTCTGGAGCATATGGTGTTTAAGGGCACACCAAAATTGCAAAGTGGTGAGTTTGAGCGGCTGATTGAGCAACGGGGTGCCGTAACTAATGCGGCTACAAGTCAGGATTACACTCACTATTACATCACTACAGCTCCTAAAGATTTTGCCGAGCTTGCACCATTACAGCTAGAGGTGGTACTCAATCCTAGTATTCCTGACCATGGCTTTGAAAAGGAGCGAATGGTAGTTTTGGAAGAAATTCGCCGTTCCCAGGATAATCCCCGCCGCCGCACCCATAGATGGGCAATGGAGACTACTTTTGACCAGTTACCCTATCGACGTCCTGTGCTCGGACCTGCCTCGGTGATTGAACAACTCCAGCCTCAGCAGATGCGTGACTTTCATGGTAGGTGGTATCAACCAGGGTCTATGACTGCGGCAGTGGTGGGGAATTTGCCAGTTACGGAATTAATTGAAATTGTCAGCAATGGATTTAGTCAAGCACAGCCAAGGACGATAGAAGATAGAACAAACCTTACCCCAGAACCAGCTTTCGAGAACATTGTCCGTCGGGAGTATGTGGATGAGTCTTTACAACAAGCGCGGCTGGTGATGGTGTGGCGGGTGCCTGGTATACCTGAGTTGAAGGAAACCTATGCTTTGGATGTGCTAGCAGGAATTTTAGGACGAGGTCGTATGTCCAGGCTGTTTAGGGATTTGCGAGAAGAACGGCAACTGGTTACTCAAATTGGGGTTAGTAATATCACTCAGCGGCTGCAAGGGGTGTTTTATATTTCTGCTAAACTGCCAGCTGAGAATTTGGCAGAGGTGGAGAATGCGATCGCAAACCATATCCATCGCTGTCAGACAGAATTGGTATCAGACTCAGAGATTGCTCGGATTCGTACCAAAGTGGCCAATCAGTTTATCTTTAGTAATGAAAAACCAAGTGCTCGCAGCAATTTATATGGTTACTATTACTCCCAAGTCGGGGATTTAGAACCAGCACTGAATTACCCTAGTCATATTAAATCAGTTAGTGCTGTTGATATCCAAAAGGCTGCACAGCAGTATCTGTCTCCCCATGCTTATGGTATTGTGATCGCAAAGGGAACAGGGAACAGGGAGTAGGGAATAGACTAAGATGTGGAAAGAAATTGCTGACCAGATAAGCCAAGTCACTCGTGAAACCTTTGAGATTAACCAGCGCCAATCTGTTGGTGGTGGCTGTATTAATCAGGGTTATGCTCTGGTCGGTAAGACTAATAAGTATTTTGTTAAACTCAATTCTGCCTCTGCTGTCTATATGTTTGAGGCCGAAGCCCTCGGTCTAAAGCAGATGGTGGCAACTCAGACTATCCGAATCCCCAAACCAATTTGCTATGGTACTGCCGTGGATTGTTCTTATATTGTTTTGGAGTGGCTAGACCTTGGTGGCGGTAACAGTACCGAGTCTTGGGTAAAAATGGGACATCAGTTAGCAGCCATGCATCAGGCTGCTACTCCCCAAGCTTCAACCGAGATGGGTAAGTTTGGTTGGAATCAAAATAATACTATTGGTTCGACACCACAAGTTAATCAATGGATGTCGGATTGGGTAGAGTTTTTTGTAGAGTATCGCCTGGGTTATCAGTTTCAGCTAGCACGGCGTCGCAGTGGTCATTTCCCGAAACAAGACCAATTACTGGCAATAGTTCCTAAATTACTGGATCATCAGCCTCAACCTTCCTTAGTACACGGTGATTTATGGGGTGGTAATGCGGCTATTACCATGTCGGGAGAACCAGTAATTTTTGACCCTGCTACTTATGTAGGCGATCGCGAAGTTGATATTGCGATGACCGAATTGTTTGGTGGTTTCCCAGCAGCATTTTATCGAGGCTATAACGAGGTGTGGCCTTTAGAGCAAGGTTACAAACGGCGGAAAAACCTCTATAACCTTTACCACATCCTCAATCACTTTAATCTCTTTGGTAGTGGTTATGAATCCCAAGCTAACCGGATGATTGATCAGATTTTGAGGGATTAATTCTAATTAATTTGGCTCTCAATAATCTCCTCAATCATTGCTTCTAATTCACCCATAGGAAGATTGAGGTCATCGAGTGTTACCTGAAATTGGACATAACGTTCATCTAGATCGAATGTTTCTTCTAGAAAACCCCCAAATCCACGGGCTCGTTTATCTATTTCTAAGAAAACTTCTAAGTCTTCTGAGTAGAGAGAAAAAATGATTTCCAATTCATCCAAGCTACCCTGATACTTACCCATGGGACGAAACTCGAACTCTTGGACGAATGGATATCTACCCCCGAAGTGAGTATTATACTGACAATCGACTTCATGAAGTTGAAATCCTAGGTTTTCTAATGCATCAAACACCGCTTGCATTAACGGGTGTGGATGTACCTCAATGTAATCGGTGTCTTTCGGGTCAACGGCAATGGGAATATCTAAGCCAGTACGTAAATATACTGGTTGGCTGGTTAATGTCAGTGGTGTTTCCTCAGGGAGGGGAAACGAAAATGGAATAACTATTTCCTCTTTTGCCTCCAAGTTGAAGCGTTCCGAGAGGCGATATTGCATTAATATGCATTCCTCTGTGATTGAGGTATCTTCTTCTTCCCGCAAGTATTCGGTAACTAGATAAATATAAATATCATCAATCTTCTGGGAAACATCTCCCCCAGTAATATAAACTTCCCCTTCTACCATTTCCCCAGGAGCTAGGGAATCAAAGTACAAACGTGTATCTACCTTTGCTGCTCCAATGCCAACCTGAGCTAATAGCTTTTTGAACATAAACCTAGTTTTTTAACTAACTTTGCTACTAGCTTAATCTATGATTCTGGAGTTTTAGGGAGTCGGGAATCGGGAGTCGGGAATCGGGAGTCGGGATAATAAAATTTAATGTACCTGATCAGTATAATCAACTATATAAATGAAACACTTAGGTCGTGGGATTGCCCTACGGCCACGCTACGCGATTGATCTACGGTCACGCTACGCGAACACAAATTGAGATTATTTGGGCTTGAGGCAGATTAATTGGGGTTGGGGACAAATACAGTCAATCCCTTGGGAATACATTCAACTTTGATAGGAGTTGTTCCAATGACTTCTCCATCCACAACCACCTTCTGAGGGGGATCTGTGGCGATTTTGATACTGCGGGTTCGGACATGATGAATATTTTCTTGGTTGGGTGTCAGGTGAACCAACGCGGCACCAAAGGCATTGACCATTGATGTGACCGCCTGAAGTTTTGTGTCTACTTTGGCCATGGTGACATCCAGTAACCCGTCGTCGTAAATAACTTCACCCATTCCTTGGGCTAACACTGAGGTAGGGGGAGCCGCATTAGCCACAGTGATAGCCCCTACTTCAACTCGATAGATCTGGTCTTCAATTTCCACAGCCGCATCAAATAGCTCTTGTTCATCCAGTTGTTGCCATCCCGCTACCAGATAGGCCAGTACCCCCCACTGATCCTTGAATTCTCGGCTAGCTTTATCGACCATTTCTGCTTCAAAACCAATTCCGGTTAATAAAATCATGGGGGTGTCGTTACAGCGAGCCGCATCAATCACTTTGGTATAGCCTTCGGAAATGATGCGGCAGGCGGCGCGAATGGGCATTACTGTGCCACCAATGCCCAACGCCTGACAAAAGGCATTAGCGGTTCCTCTGGGAATAATGGCGAGGGGAATGTTGGTATCAATCAGCTGACTGGCAACGGCGGATACGGTGCCGTCACCGCCAGAGGCAATGATGAGATCGGCGTGGACTGCGATCGCCCGTTTGGTCAATTCTTCCGCCGTAATTTCTAGAGTAGTTTGATGGATATGGAGATTGAAATGGCCACCCAGCATGTTTTCAATAATGGTCAATTCATGATCGGAGTCTCCTTGACCGGCCACTGGATTAAAAATAAGGTGAGCCACTTGGGTCCGCGCTAGGGCACTGATGACCAGTTCTCCTGTAGCTAAGTTGGTGGCGATCGCTACATCATGGACATCACAAATCCGTAAGAGAGCCTGAATATCAGGTTCATGGGATTTAGCATGGAGTGCATCGATGAAGAAAAACACAGCACAGACCTTTCCCTCCGCCACCGCTGCAAACAACTGGGCATCTCCACCGATAGGACCAGGGAGTAAGCAATCAACAGGTAAGCCAGTGGAGTTTTGAATTTGTTTCCCTGTGTTCCCTGTAGCAATTAAGGTGTAGCGAGAGAAAACGATGTGGTGGCGCTTGACAAATGCCACTATATCATTTTTCTTGTTGTCGTGGGCAATCAGGGCAATAGTTGCAGGCATACTACTGTACCGGAACTCAAAACCAAAATTCTCAAAGGCCAATGGGCAAATGACCCAGTATTTACGTCATTCTAAAGCGTTTATTCCAGTTGTGTAGTTAAGCTATGGATAACTCGATACTAAGTTGCGGTCAAAGGTACAACTTTCTCTTTCCCAAATCTCCCTATCTCCCTATCTCCCTATCCCAGCAATCTACTATAGCAGTCGCCAGGGTAATTAGGACATGACAAAAGTCTCAAACTACAGTTTGGCTTGAGTTTAACTTCTGACTTCTGACTTCTGACTTCTGACTTCTGCTATATCTTTGAATGCAACTTGGTATAAAAATATTAACATTCCTAGATAAAAATACAAGCCTAAACATAAAAATTTACAAAAAAACCATTGACATTTTAAATTAGTTTATGCTAGGGTTAGATGTGATCAGATTTTTTTTGATATTCTAGTTTTTTCATCTTCTAGTCTTTAGCTTTTCCTTGAGGGGAAGGTTTTTACTAACTTTTTCTTCCCCATTTTTTTGGCTTTTTTCTAGGTTTTAGGGAGCAGGGAGCTAAGGCCGTGGGCCACGCTTACTGGCAGAGCCAGACGCTGCGCGAACGCGAACGGAGCTTCGGAGCAGGGAAAAATATTTATATGATGTACCTGATTAGACTAGGAAAAACTATAGAAAAATAAATACTATTCCCCATCTCCCTATCTCCCGACACTTGCCCATCTTCCCAATTGATATAATACCAAATCCGCTTGGTCATTACCCCTTTATTAAAATCGACCAAATCTTTTTATGCCAGGAATCTAGGGCTATGGGGATAAGGGGGGTATGGGAACAGAATTGATATAAGTCCTAATCCTATTCCACCATCTGCACCAATTTCCCTAGAATAGGTTCGATGGGAGGGAGTAAATATTCGGCGAGATCGAGGGTTACTGTTTTTTCCTCCAATTTCAGAAATCGCCATAGAGTCCCAGTGGTTACGGCACCGTAAACCGTTGCGATTGGCCGTAGGCCACGCTCCGCGAACGCATTACCGTTACTATTATTCTCCTGTTGGTTAAACCGACCAGCTGCTACCATCGCGGCGATACATTGTCCTAACCCCCCTTTCAGGTCTTCTTTTTTAGCTTCTATAATAATGGCTACCGGGGCTTTAATAAATAACTGTTCCGGTGACAGACTAATAATAAAATCACAGGTGCCATTTAATCCTACTTCTGGGTCAACATTAAACTCTTCCCCAGAAAACAAGCTAATCTGGTATTGATGGAATTCTCTAACTGCCAGTAACACTGGACATATCAAGAGTTCTGATCGGGCTTTTTCAGTATTTAGTGCGATGGCCAGTTGGTAATTTTGGGTGATAAATTCCGCTAAATAAGGACTAGGAGAAATTACGCGTTCGCGTAGCGTGGCCGTAGGCCAATCGCTTTCAAAAATATTCCCTTGTTCGATTAAAGTTAAGTCAAAATCCTTGACTACTTTTTGAATAGTAAATTGACTGTAAGACATGATCTAGGGAAGGGAGTAGGGAATCGGGAGTAGGGAATCGGGAATCGGGAATCGGGGGTAAAATATTGTGTACTTGATTACTAGGAAAAACGGGCTTATTGGATTTTTTAACTATTTTTTTTAACTATTTGCTGAAATGCTATACTTTGAATGCGAACGCAAACAGAAGGCAAAGTGTGCTATTCAATAATAATACTACCGTAAGGTAACGCTTCTTTTAGTGACGTTTATGAACTCTCCCAATGACAACCATTCCAACAATCTCAGAACATATTGAAATCACTCCGGGGGTTTGTGGCGGGAAACCTCGGATTGCCGGACATCGGATTCGAGTTCAAGATATTGTCATCTGCCACGAAAGCATGGGAATGTCACCGGATGAAATTCTCTATCACCATCCTAGCATTACCATGTCAGATGTCTATGCAGCACTGGCTTACTACCACGACCATAAAGAAGAAATCAGACAGGATATTAAGGCAGGAGTTGCCTTTGTACAAACGGTACAAGCTCAAACACCGTCTCTATTACAGCAAAAACCTCAGAATCGGTAATGACCAAAAAGCGATGCAGCGCGGTCTTGGGGGTCCCCCCCATGAGCGACTGCATCAAGACAGATCCGATTCCATTTGGATGAAAGTGTTAGCAATGCCATCTGCTGAAAGTTTGGGTTTAATTTCTGTGATTTCCCTTGGTCAATCGCTTCGCGACCATTCAAAATTATCAATTCAAAATTCAAAAACACCCCACGATTGAATTATTAGGTAAATTCAATTTTGTTATTCCTACTCCCGATTCACCACTCCCGACTCCCGATTCCCGATTCCCGATTCCCGACTCCCGATTCCCGATTCCCGATTCCCGATTCCCGATTCCCGATTCCCCACTCCCGACTCCCGACTCCCGATTCCCCACTCCCGACTCCCCACTCCCACTAGTCTTTTGCGGAATTGAATTATCTACTGGTGTATACCGTTAAAGAAACTAACATTGATTCACCAAAGGTTTCCATCGTGTCTACTCCAGTTGAACCATGCTCTCCCCAAACCCTCGCTGAGGCCAACCTGCAACCGAGGGGCAATGTTTATCCAAGTCCGATTACTTGGCGAGACCAGATTCTATACTTTCTGCTACCTGACCGATTCAGTGATGGGTTAGAACTAGAGCGGAAAAAATTTGACCCTAGTAACCCCAACCAATTTAAAGCCAAAAATAAAGGTGACTGGATGAGCAAGGGAAAAAGGTTTCAAGGGGGTACCCTCAAGGGAATCGAAAGTAAATTGGACTACTTGAAACAATTAGGTGTCACTACCCTTTGGATTGGTCCAGTTTGGCGACAACGGATTGAACTAGACACCTATCACGGCTACGGGATTCAAAATTTCCTAGATGTTGACCCCCGATTTGGCAGCCGTCAGGATTTACGGGATTTAGTGGATGCTGCCCATGAGCGGGAAATGTATGTGATCTTAGACATCATTTATAACCACAGCGGCAATAACTTTTTCTACCAAGACGAGAATGATAATCCTAAAGCTAGCCTTCCCTACCGTTTTGAACCACCTTATCCAGTTCATAGTTGGCGTTCTGGCACTGGTAAAGCGATTTCCGAAATCACTACAGAAATTGATGGGGTATGGCCTCAAGACTTTCAAAACATTGATTGGTACACTCGTGCTGGTCATATTAACGAATGGGGTGCAGACCCTTGGGAAGACAAACTGCATCCGGAGCTAGAATTTCGCCGAGGGGATTTCTTTGATTTAAAAGACATTAATCTGGCTAAACCGGAAGTCCTAGCAGGGATTATTAAAGTCTATCAATACTGGATTGCCCTAAGTGACTGCGATGGATTTCGCATTGATACGGTTAAGCATATTCCTTGGCGAGTTTCCCGTAGTTTTTGTGGTGCTATCCGGGAATATGCGGAATCGATTGGTAAGGAAAACATCCTACTGGTGGGAGAAGTAACGGATGGGGCTCATATGTCCCGCAACTACCTGGAAGTATTTGGTCGCAATTTGGATGCTGTGCTTGATATTGGGGAACCCACAAAGCGATTAGCACAGATGGTAAAAGGATTAACACCACCAAGGGAGTTTTTTAGTCAATTTGAGGAGCATAATATCCTTGGTAGCCACCGGGAAACGGGACGGTATCATGTTTCGATCTTAGATGACCATGATATGGTCGGACGCGATCGCAAGCATCGGTTTGCTGCTAATAACTCTATTCCTAGTAAATACCAGCAAATAGCCCATGCGGTAGGGGTGCAACTGACCACGTTGGGTATACCCTGTATCTATTACGGTACTGAACAAGCCTTTGATGGCACGGAAAACCGCCATGACCCTAGTGTTGAACCAATCAATGAGTATGGCAACATTTCCAATAGCGATCGCTATATTCGTGAATCGATGTTTGGGGGTAGCTTTGGAGCATTTGAAACCAGTGGCTGTCACTTCTTTGACCCAGACCATCCCACCTATCTCAGAATTTCTGCGATCGCAAACCTCCGAAATCGACAAGACCTGATTGGAAAAACCCTACGTGGCGGTCGTCAATACCTCCGAGAAACCTCCTATCTCGGCAAACCTTTTGCTATTCCTGATGCTGGAGAATTAATTGCTTGGTCAAGGATTCTCTACAATCAAGAAATTCTGGTGGTTTTAAACACCCATGGCATGGAAAGCCGCGGTGCATACGTCACCATTGATGCCTCACTACACCCCCACGGCTCAACCCTTACTCTGCTCTACAACAGTTACTGGAGTAACTCTCAATTACCCCATCCACCCCAGAATCAAACCGTAATCGTTCAACATGACCAGGGTAGGGCAACGGTCAGGATTGAATTACCCCCTAGCGGCATGATGATTTTGGCCTAGGGATTCTACCCAAAAACATTAAGGATTATAACATTTTGCTGGTATAGCAAGGTGAGGGGTTGCACCCCACATTTATCTTGCTATACTGAGATCAAGTAGATACACCCTGATGATCGAGAGAGTCACAAGCACGGCTCTCTATTTTTTTTTGAGATGGCTGAAACATTCTAATGGTGATTGAAGTCAAGGGTTTCAAGGGTTTCAAGTCAACTACTGGTTGCTGTATGAGTGGGTACGCTTCATCCCAAGCATTAAGCCTCAGCACACTATTAAGTTTTGTAACATTTTGCTCGCTTTAAGGGGTGAGGGGTTGCACCCCACATTTATCTTGCTATACTTAGATCAGTAGATGCACCCTGATGATCGAGAGAGTCACACCAACGGCTCTCTATTTTTTTTGAGATGGCTTAACAGTTCTTTACGTGTTTGAAGTGAGAGGTTTGAAGGGAACTGGTGGTTGCTGCATGAATGGGATTCGGGCAAAGCCCGACGCTGCGCGAACGCTTGATCCCAATCATTAAGCCGATGCGCACTATTAAGTTTTGTAACATTTTGCTCGCTTTAAGGGATGAGGGGTTGCACCCCACATTTATCTTGCTATACTTAGATCAGTAGATGCACCCTGATGATCGAGAGAGTCACACCAACGGCTCTCTTATTTTTTTTTGAGATGGCTTAACAGTTCTAATGGTGCTTGAAGTCAAGGGTTTCAAGTCAACTGGTGGTTGCTGCATGAGTGCGTAGGCTTGATCCCAATCATTCAGACTCTCCTATCTATTAAGTTTTGTAACATTTTGCTTGACTATAGGGGTGAGGGGTTGCACCCCTCACTTATCTTGCTATACTGAGATCAGTAGATGCACCCTGATGATCGAGAGAGTCACACCAACGGCTCTCTATTTTTTTTGAGATGGCTTAACAGTTCTAATGGTGCTTGAAGTCAAGGGTTTCAAGTCAACTGGTGGTTGCTACATCAATGGGATTCGGGCAAAGCCCGACGCTGCGCGAACGCTTTATTATCCCAATCATTAAGCCTCACCAAACTATTAAGTTTTTTAACATTTTGCTCCCGTTGAGGTATGAGGGGTTGCACCCCACATTAATCTTGCTATACTGAGATCAAGTAGATGCACCCTGATGATCGAGAGAGTCACACCAACGGCTCTCTTATTTTTTTTTGAGATGCCTTAACAGCTCTAATGGTGCTTGAAGTCAGGGGTTTCAAGGGAGCTGGTAGTTGCTGCATCAGTGCTTACGCTTCATCCCTTGCTGTGGGAGGGACAAAGTCACGAAAGTCCTAAGGAAACTTAAGTAATTACCGAAAAGTTCAGAAACAGTTAGTTAGGCCAAGTATGCTTGCTTACTTCGTCTATAGTCAGCGAACTTAATCTAGGGTTTTCGCCTATCATCTTCAAACCTATATCAAACTACCCTGAAATTATAATTAAAAAAACCTAAGCCTTCAGCTGTCAGCTGACGGCTGAAGGCTGACGGCTTAATGCTTATAACCAAAGACCAATTACTGAACACCAATTGTCATGGAAGATCAGCAAATCTATCAGTCTGTTGTCAATTATCTTAGGTCTGCTATCGGTCTGCTTGATTTGGAGCAAGACTCACCCTTGCGAAAGGATGTGATTGCCCTGTGCGACCATCTAGAAAATCCCACATTTCGGATTGCTGTCTTTGGTCCGTTTAATTATGGGAAATCTACCTTGCTCAATGCTTTGCTAGGAAAGCGCACTCTGCCCATTGGTCTAATTCCCACTACAGGGGCTGCAATTCATATCCGATATGGAGAAGAATTGCATACTCGAATTATCCTAACTGATGGCACAGAAATTAGTGAAAATAGCACAGAGGTCCTCAAGCGCTATGCTATCCTAGATGAGCAACGGTGTATGCGCTCTGATGTCGCTTCGATAGAGGTTTACTGTCCCCATCCCTTCCTAAAAACTGGTGTAGAATTTCTGGATTTGCCAGGAACAAATGACCGGGAAGCTCAGGATAATTTAGTGCGCGACCAACTGCTAACAGCAGATTTAGTCGTTCAAGTGCTGGATGGTCGCCAGCTGATGACCTTGGGTGAGCGGGAAAACCTGAGAGATTGGTTAATAGATAGAGGAATCAAGACTGTTGTTTTTGTGGTCAATTTCCTGAATTTATTGGAACCTGATCAGCAAAAAGAAGTCCAGACTAGGGCGTGTCTTCAAACTCGGAGATCCCCCTAAATCCCCCTTAAAAAAGGGGGACTTTGAGTATGGCTCCCCCCTTTTTTAAGGGGGGCTGGGGGGGATCATAATCTTGCGGAAAACTTTGAAAACACGCCCTAGGCTACGGTTTGTAGCGGAAAGTTTTCGGTCGGAATTACCGAATACCCTTAGTAACTTGTATCGAGTTGATGCCCTACCTGCTTTGAGAGCTAGACTAAAAGGATTATCTGATCAAGCACACACCACGGGATTGGCGATGTTTGAATCAGCACTGCAAAGCATGGTAGCTGCTCAACGGGAAAAGACAACGGTTCGGCTGGATCGTGTGGATGCGATCGCAACTCAGGTTAAAGCAGCACTACAGTCTAAAATCCAAGTCATCAACTCAGAATTAGAAAGTGCCAAAGAGAAGCATCAGGCTAAACTTGAGCTGCAACAAAAAGCTCAGAAATTGATTAAACAAGGATTCCAAGCCGCTGTTTCTGATTTCGAGAGTTGGCTGTATTTGCCCAAACTTTTAGAACGCTATCAATCGAAACTTGCGACAGCACTTCAGCAAGGGGAATTTAGCAGTTGGCAAGCACAATTCCAACAAGACATTGATGGATATCAACAGGCAATCCAAGAATGGGTTGATAAAGCGTGTGAGTTTTTTGAGCATCAGTCTCCTGGTAAGCTAATCATTTCCGTTCCCGATACTCCTCAAGTTATTATACCTGAGCCTCCCGAATTTTCTCAGGAGTCAAAGAAAGTTATCCCAATTGGTCTTTCTACTGGAATCCGTTTGGTTTTAAAAGGTAAAGTGGGCGCAGCTATGGCTGGAGGCGCTAGCTATATCCTCAGTAAAGGGGCAAAGAAAGATAAGTCAAATTCATCCGCTGACTCTTATGACCATCAAGTAGCCCAAGCCTTAAGTGATGCAGCTCAGGATTATCTGAGTTGTTTCAGTACTGACGCTTTCTCGATGGTGCGTAAGTATCAAGCCAAGGCAGAGAAAGTGATTAGTTTGCCAACAAATCAACAACCACAGGATACCAGCAGCCAGGTTTATCAGCTACAGTTATTAAATAGTGTTTTGGAAAGATTGAATGCAGAATTAATAATTTAGAATTTAGAATTAAGAATTAAGAATTTTCCATATTTTTACGTCCGCTTACAAAAAATGTAGTAATATCGTTCCAAATACCTTTGTCGGTGACTAAGGCATTAATTTCGGCAACGTAGTCAGCCTTGGCTTGTTCTAATTGTTTTGGCTCTAGTTGCTGCAGTGGCCAACACAGGGGATGTTTTAAGCTACCATCCCAGGTGCCTTCTACGTCACTTATCGTAATGTAGCTGCCCAATTGCTCCCGCTTAATTTTAATATCTTCAAATCCTGCTGCTGTGAGCAAGGAGTAGCATTTTTCTTCATCTCCGGTGACATCGCTAAATATCAATGAAATTCCGTATCTTTGGGCAACGTTCTGGAGAATAAAGCCAGTAGTAAAAGCGGTTTTAGCAAAAACACACAAGCCCATTAAGCCTCCTGGTACCAGAAAACGTTTCCATAAGCGTAGATCAGCAGGAACGTTTGTCATTAAAGGCAGGGCTGAACAACATAACACTCTGTCGAAACTGTTGTCAGGAAAGTTTAGGGTCTCAGCATCAGCTTCGATTAGCTCAATATTAGTCAACCCTGCTGCGGAGATCTTGCGTTGAGCTTGATTGAGTAAACCCGTAGAAATATCTACTCCCACCACTCGACCATCCTGACCAACCCGTTTTGCTGCTTCAATAGCAACTAAGCCAGTTCCCGTAGCAATGTCCAAGATTTTTTGTCCAGGTCTGATATCAACATGTTCGATTAGACAATTTGCAAGCCGAGGATGGAAATCCCCCTTATCGTAAGAATTGCTCCTGTTATCATAGATAGTAGCAATTTCTTGTTTAAACTCACTTAGCTCAAGATTATTGGTCATGGTATTTTGCCTCTTTATAGTTGATGTTAGCCTAAGCATTCAGCTGTCAGCTGTCAGCCGTCAGCCTTGGCCGTTGGCCACGCTACGCGAATGGCTGATAACTGATAACTGATAACTGATAGCTGATAACTGATAACTGATAGCTGATAGCTGATAGCTGATAGCTAATAGCTGAATGCTTTTGAGCTTAATGCTTTTGATCACAAGAAGAATACTCAAGGGGCACAAACTCTAACCCAGACTCCTGGTTGGGACAAGGCACCACATGGACTAAGATTTGTGAGGGATTCTTACGATTACCGTTAGCCGGTTCAAACTCAATTTTTCCCGTTACCCCATCAGCACTAAAATCAGGACTTTTCAAGGTTTTCTGCATACCAAGACGTGTGGGATTCTTCTGTTTTTCGATAGCTGTAATCAACACACGAGTTGCATCATAGGCTAAAGCAGACCAGGCAGTTAAGGAATTAAAAGATTTTCCCCATAAGGTTTGAGCATCTTGATTAACTTGTGGGTTAGCACTGTTTAGGTGATGCCAGGAAACAGACACCACAAGGTTCTCGAATAGATCGGGTTGTTTAAGTGCTAGTGTTTTTGACCTGGCGATTCCCGAGGAACCCACCATCACATTACGACCATTGTTTTCCTTGATCATATCGATAGCATTAGTGACAGCATTGGTGACTTGACCATCAGGATTTAAAACAATAGCTGTGTCCTGGGTTTTCCCAATTTCCTCTATTGCTTGCTTAGGGTTAAAGTTGGGCTTAGATATATCGTAGTGTTTGATATCGACAAGTTCTCCTCCTTGGTTAGTAAACTGCTGTTTAAATTCTTGCCAGAACGAGTGAGTGAATGGACTGCGAGGATTATAAAAAACTGCCGCTTTTTGGTGACCATTTTCAACCAAATAATCAACCAAATATTGGGCTGCAATTTTAGCGGTAGGTACCGTCCGGAAGAAAAAATTTCTAGGGTGCTCTGTCAGTTCTTCCGTTGTGGAGCCAGAGGAGATTAACACTAGCTTATTACTATTATAAATATCCACAGTTTCCATGGTCATATCACTAGCATAGTGACCAACTACCCCTAGGATATCCCGTTCCTTGACTAGTGCCTTTGCCCTTTGGATCGCTTCTGAGGTGATATTAGCATCATCAGCAATAAGAACTTTTAGACCCTTACCCTTGATAGATTTACCGTTTATAACATCCTTTCCTAGTAACTTTTCAGTAAAGTTGTTAGGGAGTTTGTCATTATCCTGAAAAAGCTCTAAGTTAACTTCTGTTTGAGCGTGACCGATTCCTCGAAGAATTTTTTGAGCTAGCTCCCGATGTTTGACAGAGCCATTTTTGTTTCTAACGATGGGCACCGCCACAGCAATGGTGTAGTAATCGGATTTAGTAGCCTCTAAAAGGGCATTATTCAGATAAATTAACGTTTCTGGGTCTTTGTCTTCCTCTTGCCAGGATTTTAAGAATAAATTACCAGCTTTTTTATAGTTAGATTTTGTCCACCAACACCTCTCCCATCGTTGCCAAGTTTTTTGACTAAAAATGGCTAAGTTATCTCTCCAGGGAGTCTGACATTTTGCCATAAATTTAACACCCCGGTGCTTGAAACGTCGAGCAGAGGTTGTATCCAGTATCTCTTCTCCAGAACTAATCTTGTCTCCTAGCTTGTTAGGCTCTGTGGCAATTTTGTAAATTCCGTAAATGCTAAGGAGCGCAACAGTCCCTAACGCTAATTTAATCAAAAGTGTAACTAATGATCCTGACACTGGCCAACGCCATGGTTGTGCTTTAGGATGGTGATAAATCACCGGTAACCAAGTAGCGTAGGGTAATTTTTTATCTAATCGATTCTCTAGATAATGGAGTCTTTTTCGTGCTACTTTAACTGCCTTATGGAGAGACTTTCCTTGAGAAAATTCTTCGAGAAAGAACCTGAGGAAGGTCTGGGCAACTTCATCGGGGACTGGCTCTTTCATAATAATCGCTTGTGGCATTTGTAATCTAGCTAGAGCATTGGCTAAGCCTAAGCCATCACAGCTATTAAATATCGCTAGCTTCAAGCCGTTTTTAATGGCTTCCTTTAGAGCAGGAATTAAATCATCAATGATGAGACTGTCTTCCTGATTGATATAAATTCGACCACTTTCATCATTACATTCGCTAGAACTATGACCAGCAAAAAACAGAATATCCCAGCCCTCTTTTTCCCAAAGTTTATGGTCTAATTCCTCTCGTGTCGGTTCTACTAGAAAGCAGGAGGATGAATCTAAGCTAGAGACTTGCTGCCAATTGTTGTGGTCGGTTTCGATATCAATTCCGTCACTGTTACCAAGAATGGCTAATAGTCTGACTCGATTTCTCAGTTTAGTTTCTGGAGTTGGCTGGTATTCCAAGGGAATTAAACTAAATTCAACGGAGTCATGATTATTTTCCCATACATCCCAGAGGTGCCATGGTAATCGTTGAAGCTGAGGATTATCGGTCTGAATCAATACCCGAATATCACGATGACGGCTTAACTCAGTTGTTAATTGATTTCTGATCTGGTCAAAGCCATCGGATCTAGAATTCAGCCATTGGTTAATATTGTTGCTTAACTCGTCAACCAATTGCTCACAGGATTTCATCGAAGAGATGTACAGTCCTTTGGGAGTTAAGCGGGGGTTTCGGTAAAAATACTCTAAATTACGATATCCTTTCTGCCAATCGGTGTATAGTTGATAAATTTCGGGGTTTGGTGCCAACCGACTCATAATTTTTCCTTCAGCTGACTTGTCTGTTGTTCCCCATGCCAAAGTGACTCGAATTCCCCTGTCTAGGTCACCATCTAGTGTTAGAATAACTACTCTATTCATTTCTATTTATTGCCGTATTTTTGTAGATTGCCAGATCCAATCACCGACAGGAGTCTCCTTGACTCTGATTGACTGACGAAAATTTGCATGTTGATGATTAGCGCTGTTACTCCCTCAGGATTTACTAGGAATTTTAATCCTAAGAATTGTGAGTCAAGCAGCGCTTTGAGTTATGGGGGTATGGGATTTAGGCAACTAGCATACTTGATAGTATATGGACTATACCATATTTTTGAAATTATCCAGAAATATTTAAACTATCTTCACACTAATTTGAAGCCAGACTGCCGCTCTAATGGTATGCGTAGTGCTATATCAGGCTGCTGAGAAAAGCGATTGGCCGTAGGCCACGCTACCCGAACGCAAAATCAAAACACCTTTTCATAAAACCTTGTTTTTGGGCTGAATATAAATATATGGGTAGATTCAGGTAACTAGCATTGTACAGGAAAACACAAACAATGATGAACCTTCAACAAACCCAACTCTATCAACGCCTTCAGGCATTTTCCTTAGATGATCCTGATGCCAAATTTCCCTTTAGCAAGCGACTGGCTCGGGAAAATCACTGGAGTCTTAAATACACTAAGCGAGTGATTGATGAATACAAGAAATTTGCGTTTCTAGCAGTAGTAGCTGACCATCCCGTTTCCCCTTCTGATCCAGTGGATCAAGTGTGGCATCTACACTTGACCTATACCCATTCTTACTGGAATGAATTTTGCCCAAACATTCTACAAATCCCCTTTCATCATCTGCCTAGTGGTGGTGGTGCCAGTGAAAAGTCTAAATTCGACGATTGGTACACTAAAACCCTAGCCAGCTATCACTATTTCTTTGGGGAAGCACCACCATTAGATATTTGGGCACCTGCTGATCTTCATGTTAGTCAGCATGTCAATTTTGTGCGGTTAAACCCTCAGCAGTACTGGATTTTACCTAAAGTTAATTTGCCTAAAGTTAGTTTGCGTAAGGTTAGTTTAGACTCACTACCCAACTTCGGCCTCAACCAATACAGGATGGTTTTCCTATTGTTCGTCTTGGCAGTAACCATCACAGGTTGTGAGTCATTAGTCTTAGTCAATAGCGCAAACCCAATTAATTTCACAGGACTATTATTTCTCGGGTTTTATCTAGTTCTAGTAAGTGCTGCGGTGGTCTTGGCCTACGGTTTACGTTGGTATCTACAACAACCAGCTTCCGATCCTGAGGGGAAATCCATCTCTCTCGATGCCTATGAGACAGGCTATTTAGTTGGAGGTAAAGAGCGAGCTGTCGATACAGCCATCGTTAACCTTGTGCAGGGTGGACATTTAAAACCTGTGCCTGAATACCGAGGGCTAGAATTAGTAAATCCTTTGGTTTACAAAAATGATCCCCTTGAGTTGAAAATTGACATTGGTGCTAGAACTGGTCAGACTATAACTCAAATTAGAGCATCCGCTGCATCCGCTACAGACCAAATACGCGATCGCTTAACCGATCTCAATCTCTTACTTACAGAAGACCAAACCAAATCAGCCCAGCAATATCCCGCACTCCCTCTGTTTGCTGTCTTGCTCCTAGGAATCAGCAAAATTATAGTAGGCATTTCGCGACATAAGCCAGTCGGTTTCCTGATGATACTGTGCCTCATCACAGCAATCATGGGTTTGTTCTTTCTGGTTGAACCAGTAAACCGTAGTGGTTACGGCGATACTGTATTAGACAACCTAAAAGTTAAGCATCAGATGCTGGAAAATGCTCAGAATAATTCTCAAGTAGCCCTGGCATTTGCTCTATTTGGTAGTACAGTTTTGAGCCAAAATGGTCTACAAAACTTGCGAAAGGTATTTAATCCTCCCAGCAATTCTGGTAATAGCAGTAGCAGTGGCTGCAGTAGCAGTAGCTGCGGTGGCAGTAGCTGCGGTGGCGGTAGCAGCTGCGGTGGCGGCTGCGGTGGCGGCTGCGGTGGCGGCTGCGGTGGCTGCGGCGACTAAAGAGTTATAGCGGTTCCCGCGACTGTGAGGTACATCTCGATCAGCCCTACTAGGGGAAAGAAATTTGGTATGTACCTCATCTAACTACAGAATCGCTATAGTTGATCGTTATCCTTCTGTTCCCTGATGGTGCCAAAGCATGGTTTAAGAGTAGCTTTGATGATTGCTTTTGGCTGACCTTTGTTAATCACAGGAGGTGGGATGGAGTAAAGTTATTATCTTACACCATTCTCCCCTCTTTTCTTTATGAGTTTATTCTGAATTTCAAGATTAGCCGAAATTGAGATTAAAAATTGACATTATTGAATTTTTTATTTAGTATAATCAAGGATTTAAAGGCAATCAATTTTGTTCATAGGGAGATTTAGTTTGTAACAAGATTACATTCATTGCTATTCAACCCAAGAGCAAAAACGCCTAATTGAACAAGCTCAATATTGGCGATAAAAACTGATACTGCGTGATTTAAACCTGTCTGGTGGTGAGCATGTCCTAGAACTCGGTTGCGGTGTCGGAGCTGTCTTCGGAATAATTTTGGAAACTTTTCCAGATTTAAGAGTAGCTGGAATTGACCTACAGTCTACCCAAATTGAGTACGCTCATCACTATTTAAATACTCTTGGTTTCGACAATATTGATCTGTGTGTAGGTGACCTGGGGGCGCTTGTCGCCCCCCCAGGTTTTTAGAGTATGTTTACTCTTGTCTAGAGCCAACTCTCAGGCAAATGACGGAAAAACTGGGAAAGGATTATCAACGATTAAAAGCCGGTCTAGAATTTTTTCGAGGTCTTTCAAAGCAGCCAGAAAGTGCAGCAACAATTACAGTATATCGGGCTTCAGGCACACGGTAGTCAAATCACAGACTAAGAGTATCTGATCCAGGACTTACGCAGACACAGTATGTATGTTATATGTTGATCGTTATCCTTCTGTTCTCCTTTCCCTGTTCCCTGCTCCCTATTTCCTATTCCCTGCACGCAGCGCTATAATTGGCTTAAGCTTCATCTTCATTTGCCGCAATAGAAGTGAGCAGTTTGATCCTAATGAAGCCTCCCCCACCTAGCTTTGCTTGAGGTGGGGGTGTCCTATGCTATCGTTTGAGGTTACCCATAGATCACATAAGACTGCCCGACTTCTAGGCAACCGAGTAGAACTTTTGCTACTACGGTTCTCACTGTCATTTCTGCGAGTGAGTTCTTGAATAGCTCTAGCTGCAATGTTGTAACTAGCGCTTAAATCAGCGTTGTATCGTTTACCGTTACTGAACGTAGCTAGAGCGTAATTTTTCCGATCACGCCAAACTGTTCCACTACCGTCATAAGCGTTGCTAGATGTTCCTCGGGCAACTACATCACAAATCTTCCCGCCAGATTCGATCCATTTCATTTCCGTTAATTCTCGAATTATAGACTTTAACCAACCGTGGAAACGCTGTTTAAGATTAGATTTCTTCTTACCACCTTTGGGCTTCCAGTTTTTTAGATATTCAAAAGCGATAACCGAAACATTATACTCAATGCTGATCTCAACAATCCCCTTAGAGACTATCTGGGCTATTTGACGGTTAATGTGGCGACATTTCCGATAAGTATTCCGGCAAAAACCTTTGTGTAACCTTCCGCCTTTACCCATCGTTTTCGACGCTTTTTTTGAGACTGATTTCAGCTTTTTATCACGACGGTCTATGTCTCTGACTGGGTGAATAAATTCACGATAAATTACAGTGCCATCGGACTCAACGACTGAAATAACAGCAGTTTTATTAATTCCTCTATCTACTCCTACTACACGATTAACTTCTTTTTTATGATTAGGTTTGCAATCAAACGGAACGGATAACCACGCTTTACCATTTCGTTGAATCAGCGACGGTTACAGCTGTTTGTTAGCTGGGATAGTATGTCGATTCCTAGTTGAAACGATCCCAACCGTTGTCCATACCCAATTTTTCCCGTTTAATACTTTGATTTGAATTTGTTCGAGGGAATCTAACCGATAACATTGACCTTGACCAAGTGCTGGATAACAGTTAGCTCCAATCGTCATTAATGGTGGCTTAGCATCCCGTCTCTTCCGTGACTGTCCACATTGCCAGTCTCTATATCTCGTTACAAAGCTGCTAACTTGCCCCAAGGAAAAAGCGATAGCAGCACGACGATAATAAGACGGCAATTTCTAAAATACTCGATTAAATATTTTATACTTAGGGTTAGGGTTTTTATTGGTTTGGTGCATTAGCCGTTCTACGGCTGTAACGGCTTCTTTTGTATCTTTGGAACCGATTGTCTCCCAATGGGTAAATAGTATTGAAGTCAAAAACTTACAGGCACGTTGATAAACAGAGATTGTCTCAGCAAACATTAATTGCTGAGGGGCACTTGGGTTAAGACTCCACTTATCGGTGCGAAGAATTTTCTGTGACTTCTTTGCTATCATGGCTACATGATAGAACATGTGTTCTTGTGGTTTCAAGCCGTCTAAGGTCTTTTTCCCATAGCGTTGGCTCGATTGAGATACATATAGTGTTTGTCACGAAGTCTCGTTATCCGGTGAGATCTGGTGATGTAGAGTTAGACATAATCGATCTCATCCATGGAATATGTCAGAAACACCGCTGCCTACTTAAAGAAGCGAAAGGTGACTTAGTTAAAAATGACCAGATCCACTTACTGATAGATTTGGCACCTGATGTATTAATAAGCAGGAAAATTAGGGAGATAACCATTTAACCATTAATAATAAGTTGTTCCTTGACCCCCACTTGAACGAAGTGGGGGAATGCGTCACAAATTTTGTTCAAAATCTCAGGAGCATGGTTAATGGCGAATCACAATCAACCATGCTCTGTAATTCTTCGAAATATCATACATTAGGCAAACCCGATTGTAAACATTGCTTTGCCACCATGTCTATATAAGTTCTCAAATTACGACATCAGAAACTGGCCAAGGAAAGAAGGATTTTGATGTCGTAATTTTATGTCAGTCTTGTTTTAGACTATCAAAGCATCGGCCTGAATCCTTTGTAATCTATCGGTTCCCGCCACCGTCAGCTAAATCTGGAGCAGGCTCATAGGTGAGAGTGGCAACAGAAGAAGGAAGGGGAAGAAATTTGGGTGTAGTTCATCCCAATGTTAACCCCTATAATAACATTTTCGAAGGAAAAAAGCAAAAGATAAAAGGCATATATAAAACTAAAAAAAAGCCATTAAAACTAAAACAAAATAATTAATGTTTTTCCACTTTTTATTGTTATTTTTTGTGGATTTTGACTATTTGATATTGCTAACAATCTACATCGTCAACCCTATACTCAAGCTATTAATTCTATGTTTACCTCAACTCTCGCCAAAGTTGGAGCAGTTTTTGCCACTGCTTCTGCTGTCATGCTAGGTTACACTTCCAACGCACAGGCTGAAATGTTGTTTGACCGGGGACTACCTACAGAAAATCTCAATAATATTTCTGGAGCAAACCGCAGTAATGTCCGTTGGGCTACAGATGCCCAGAACCAGGGCTTCTTTGGTGATGATTTCACTATCGGCAATGTAGGAGACACTTTTGTTATCGATACCATCCGCACTTGGATGGTACCTGGTATGAATATTGGTGACCCAGACAACTTGGGGGATTGGTTTGAGAGCTTGACTCTGTTGACAGGTTTTGCCGCTGAGGAGGATATTTCTCCCTTCGCCACTGCAACCTTAGACCCTAACAGTAACGTGACCAGCAACCCAGATATTACCATTACCCAAGTCCCGTACCTAGATGCTGCTGGCTCGATATACGATAACTTTGGTGATTTCGTCAATATTTGGCAAGTGGATTTCAACAATCTCAACTGGACTATCGAAGGCGGTACAACCTATAAATTCGGGGTGCGGGGTGTTGGTCGTCAGATCCCTGATTTCGATCTTTTCTATCCCTCGTATAACCATGCTTCCAACGCAGCATTGAGTGGTTCGCCCCAGGATGGCGCTGACAATCGTTACTTGCAGTTTGATGCCTCAGGTAACTTCGTTGATATCGTCGATAGCAATGGTAACGGCTGGGATAAGTCTTCGGATATTAATGTGCAGATTTTTGGCGAAGCGACTCCTAAGACTTCTGTACCAGAACCAGGTTCTGTATTAGCTTTACTGGCGTTTATTACCTTTTTAACTGCAGGTTCACCAAAGAAGCAATAGAAATCAAAGTAAGCATTCAGCCTTATGGGATCAGTTAAAGTTAAAATAAATCCCCTACCGAGGTGAGAGGTAGGGGAGCAAGGTATTGTCTTGAACGCAGACTGAGAGCTAGTAACTTGTGTCTAGAGCTTGTGTGTCTAGAGCTTGTGTGTCTAGTAACTTGTGTTTGGACAAAAACAGACTAAGCAATACTTTAATTACAATACTGTTTGCTCTGTTTGTGTCGCCAAAATGGCTCCAATTTCAAAAAAGGGAGCTTCGGAGTAGGGAAGTCGGAAGTGGAAAAAAATCCTGTATACCTCATGACTATCAGAACCGCTATAACCAGTGGGGATAAAAACAGATGCGTTCCCGTAGGGTCGGCTTTGCCGAATCGCATCCCCAAATCCCAATCATGCCGAAGCAGTACCCGAAACGCCCAAGCCAGAAGCAACTCAGTCCCCTGTACAGCCGAGCGCATTATCTGAAGCATCACAGATAGAAGCAGCACCCGAAATGACCCAACCACCAGAAGAGATTCAACCGCCAAAAGAGTCGAGCCAGCAACAGCAATGGGTGGACAGTCTAGCGCCAGACCTAGCTCAACTTTTGTCAGACGTGCGTTCGCGTAGCGTGACCTACGGTCAATCGCCCTTATTTTGCTTGATACGGCAGAGATGAATGGTGCAGATTGATTTTCAGATCACCGTTTTCATCGCGAACATAACCAAAAGAGTATTCTACCTTGATCTCGCTACCGTCTGTTTTGGTGAAAAAATACTCACCCATCGACATGGCTGTATCGCAGTGGGTAATAATTCCTTCATTCTCAAAGCGCACATTGTTATAGGGCGCAAGAGCAAAACCTTTATCTTCGCTGATGCTGCCGCGGACAAAATAAGACAAAGCCTCTTTCTCCGTGCCTCTGAACGGATCATCGCTGGCCAGTGTTGGTTTGAACAAAACCGTACCAAGATCATAAGCATAAAGCCTGTCAAGAGTACTTTGTGCTTCTGCTTGTGGGTTTTCTGCCTTGCCAATGGCGACAATGGCTTGGCCCCAGCTTTCCTGTGCAGCTAGAACATCGTTTTTTGTGACAGGATTTTCGCATGGCGCAGCCTGTGCTCTTGGCGTACCTCCAAGGTTCGTGCAACCAGCTATTGTGGTTACTGTGGATAGCATTAAAAGTGCAGAGAAATATGGTTTCATGGTGATCTTTTTATTTTATAAGACTAGGCGTAAATCTCAGTAAAGGACAAAAGTTGCCAAAAGAGCAGCGTGGGCGTAGCGCAATCGGTGCTTTTGAATAAAATAAGCTGTTCGCGCAGCGTGAGCTTTAGCTCACGGCTGTTCCCTTAGCTTGGTCTACGGCCAACGGCTGACGGCACCTCAAGTAGCGTGAGCCAAAAGCTGACGGCACCTCAAGCAGCGTGCGCGTAGCGCATATGCCGACGTTACAGATTTCGCGATCAAGTCGCTCAATCGAGATTCAGCTGTTGAACCGATTTCAACCCCGTAGCAATACCACAAATACTCTACCACCATTTTTCTGACATAATCCCAAATAATTGGGGTAAGTCGCTGATTTGAACTCTCCTCGACTTGAAACGTTGAGGATTTTGGGCTGATGGTGTGCAACCCTTGGCTAATCGCTGTTAGTTGACGAAATTATAGCACAGCAACCTATGTATTTTACATTACATTTACAAATATTTACATTTAGGCTAAAATTGATATAATAGAACAGGTTGTGTACATGTGATCTAGATCAGGAGCAACATCTATCGGGAAATCATAGGCTGTTCAGGATTCAGCCAAAACTGTTACGTGATAATAAAATCTGGGAATTCTATTAGAAAGTCCTAGACAGATTGATATGAGGTTACTAAATCCGGAACCAACAGCTCAACTGTTGAAGTCAAGCATAGGCAAAACGTTTACCGTCCAAACCTAGAGTCAGGATATCAGTCCTGAAATCAGAGCGGGGAACAGTTTCAGCTTGACTACCTCAGCTGAAATATTCAACCTTCCCTGCCTATAGACAACAATCTATCCAGCAAGAGCAAAGCATCTACTGAGTTGTTCGGTATTGAGTAATTCTCACTACTGATCACTCAATCTATACTCACTATACTTACTACTCAATACTCACGACTGACGTCTTCTGATGCCTCCAACGGATCTATTTCGTGAGGGTTTCAGACTCGCTTTATTGAAATTGTTACGGATGTCCCTAAGGATTATACCTTATGAATATTACCATTATTGGTTGCGGTTATGTTGGCACAGCTCTAGCAAATTTCTGGCATCACCAGCCGGGTCACCAGGTGACAGCTACCACTACTACCCAAGAACGGGTAGCAAAGCTGAAGGAAGTTGCCTCACAGGTAGTGGTGATGAAAGGGGATGATACCCAAGGGATGCAGTCGGCACTTATTGATCAAGACACTATTCTCCTGAGTATTGCCCCGATCAGTAATAGGCAAGTTGATGCCAACCTCTACGAAGCCACTTACATCCCCACCGCTAGCAATTTGGTAGCAGCTTTAGCAGATCATCCCACCGTGAAGCAGGTAATTTACCTAAGTAGTTGCGCCGTCTACGGTAACCAACAGGGAGCATGGGTAGATGAAAATTCTCCTATCGTTCCAGCGAACGAACATGGTCGGGTTTTGTCTTTGACGGAACATATTTTATTAGGGGCAAGCAGTGAAAATTGCAACGTCTGTATTCTGCGCCTTGGGGGGATTTATGGTCCCGGTCGTGAGTTAAGCAAGCGGTTTGAGCGACTGGCTGGCACGACGCTTCCTGGCAGTGGCGATAACTTTATCAATTGGATTCATCGAGACGACATTGTTCAGGCAGTAGAGTTCGCCAGACAAAACCGCTGTCAAGGTATCTACAACCTAGTTAACGACCTCAAACTCACGACGCGGGAGCTGACTGATCAAATATGCGATCGCTACCATCTTCCCAAAGTGTTATGGGATTCCTCACAACCTAGCTTCCGAACCAATAACGCCCGTGTACATAATCGGAAGTTGAAAGTTGCTGGTTATGAGTTGATTCATGCTCAAACCTTGATTTAAGCAATGCCTAATAATGTGAACTATAATCTAGAAGGTGACTAGCTTTTTATGAATAAACCTTACCGAAATTAACCCATAAATTACCAGAATACTGTATTTATAATTTTGGAAAAGTTTCGTTATTAATTCCCGCGCCCCATTAAACCTTGTTGGGTGGAATCAATTTTTTGAATACAATCAATCTCCGTTGATTGGAGTGCATCTCACTTTTGCAAAAATACGACCATTTAAGTAAAAAAGTTGCAAGCTTGATCTTCCTCCTTTACTGTAATCACAATCACCTTAAGATAGAGCAAAACTTGCTTTCTGATTTCTTTCAAAAGCCGTTCATAGTTTGAATTGTAATTTATTTTAAAATCTTTTCTTTAAATACTTCGGCTAAATTTTTTAGAGATAGGTTATAGTACAGCTGATTATAATTTTTGAAAAGGGTTTTTTCTGCTTCTGTCTTGGGTTGATCTTTTATAGCAGTCGAAGTAAAGCTTAAGACATCTTCTGCTCCCTGCTCCCTGCTCCCTGCTCCCTGCTCCCTTTCAACCAAAAGACTATGTCCTAAACTATACTTCCCTTGCTATACTTTGTTAATATCTTGAATGCAGGTTTGAAAAAACGGCTTAGTACTTTCATTTTAAAGTTTCAAATAAGGCTGACCATCACTATCTTTGCCAGCAATAAAATTGTGATATATTGCTTCAGATAAAATTTTTTTTTCGATTTCCATAAAACGCTCGCATAGTGCAGAAATAAAAATCGTTAAAGTAGTGATTCGTTGTTGACCATCAACAATCTTTAATTCTTGTGATTTGTCCTCCCCAACTAAAACAAGAGCACCTATAAAATGTTCTTCATGGTGAAACTCATGATTGTCTATAATCTCAATATTCGAGATTATATCTTCCCACAACTCATTAACTTCGTCTGTTGACCAAGAATATTCTCTCTGAAATCTAGGAACAATATACTTTTTGTTAGCGGCAAAAATATCATTAATTGTTCTAGTATGTGCATGAAGTTCCATGAGTTATGATCTTGATTTTAACTAAAAAACAACATTAGTAGGGATATAGCAGTTTTTAATTGGGTGATTTACACAAACAAGTTCAGAATTTTAGGAAACAGGTAACAGGAAAAAAATCCTGTGTACCTCATAGGTATGATAACCGCTATCTCTCTGATTGTGATCAGAAGATACAACCTTAGTATTACCAAAAAATTTTGTTTTAACAACAAGGTGTAAAAAGCATTTTACCCGATCAACCATCAACCATCAACCATCAAGCTTCCAACCTTTTAATCTGTCCTGCTTGTACTGAAAGAATCTGAGACGAATTCAGCCATTGGGAATCAAAGGCTCCCAAGTGAGTAGTGGTAATTAAAGTCTGAAACCGATCCTGAATAGCATCCAACAGCAAATTTTGCCGATTCAAGTCTAATTCAGCTAATACATCATCGAGTAGCAACAGAGGTGCTTCTCCTACCACCTCTTCAATCAGCTTCAATTCTGCTAACTTGAGCGCTAATACCAACGTTCGCTGTTGACCCTGAGAACCATAGGACTTGGCTGGGGTCTGATTAATGGTAAACTGTACTTCATCCCGGTGAGGACCAACTAGGGTTCTCCCTTGATGAAATTCAGGAAGGGAGTACTGTTGGATTTTCTCCAAAAAAGCCTGCTTGACTAGATCTGGGTCATCTTTGGAAAGACTGACATTAGGGGCATAGGTAATATCCAATACCTCTGTCTTGCCACTAATACTAGCGTGCCATGCTTGGGCTAAAGGAGCTAATCGTTTTAGCATTCTCTCTCGACGGCGGGTGACTCGTGAGCCAGCGGTAGCCAGTTGGGCATCCCACAACCCTAGCTCGGCATTGTATTGCTTGGATACCGATGCATCAACTTCCCCTTCTTGTTGAAGTTTACGGATTTTTTTCAGCAAAGCATTGCGCTGTCGCAATACTTGGTTATATTGCTGCAAAATGTAAGCATAAATTGGTTCGAGCTGAGTCAGAATCGAATCGAGCCAGGCGCGACGCCGTTCTGGTGCTCCTCGCACTAGTTCCAAATCTAAGCTAGAAAACTGTACCGCATTCAGAATACCTAAAAAGTCCAACTGCCGACGTAAGGATTCTTGATTGAGAGCAACAGTACGTCGTCCTTGAGTGCGCAAGGTTAATCCTAGTTCTACTGAACCATAGGTTCGTTCTAGAGTAGCCCGAATCTCCGCAATGGGAGTAGTTTCTAAGACCAATTCGCGATCGCGTACTGACCGATGACTCTTGAGGGTAGAGAGCAACTCTACTGCCTCCAGTAGATTCGATTTCCCCTGAGCATTATTACCCAGCAAAATTGTCTTGGGAGCATCGAAGTTGACCAGGCAATCTCTGTAGTTACGAAACTGTCGCAGGTGTAGGCTCTTAAGGTACATCCATTTAAGGTTACAGGTTGGGGGTTAGCAGGTTAGTAGGTTAGCAGGTTGAAGGTTAACAGGTTGAAGGTTAACAGGTTGAAGGTTAACAGGTTGAAGGTTAACAGGTTGAAGGTTAACAGGTTGTTCCCCCAAGGCGTCCCTTATAGGGTAGGTTAGCTGGTTGAAAGTGAGCAGGTTCTAGGTTAGCAGGTTCTAGGTTAATAGGTTAACAGGCTTAAGATTAGAAGTTTGATCTGAACTTAAAAAAATATCTAACCGTCCAACCAGCTAACCTTCAACCTTCAACCAGCTAACCTTCAACCTTCAACCAGCTAACCTTCAACCTTCAACCTTCAACCAGCTAACCTTCAACCTTCAACCAGCTAACCTTCAACCAGCTAACCTTCAACCTTCAACCTTCAACCAGCTAACCTTCAACCAGCTAACCTTCAACCTTCAACCTTCAACCAGCTAACCTTCAACCAGCTAACCTTCAACCTTCAACCAGCTAACCTTCAACCTTCAACCAGCTAACCTTCAACCTTCAACCAGCTAACCTACTAACCTTGAACTTTTCCCTTGCTATACCAACGAATAAATAATTTCTCCAGCTCAACCCAAACAAATAGTGACGTACTAAAGCCAATACAGACAGCAAATTCCATCATAGTCAGAGGCTCAGTGCCAAAGAAGTCTTGCAAAAAGGGTACATAGACCAGCAACAGCTGTAAGAGAGTAGTTACAGTAACTGCCAACAGCAAATAAGGGTTAGAGAATGGGTTTAATTCCAGAGTAATGCGTTTGTTGGAGCGCACTGCCAGGGCGTGACCCATTTGAGCAATACATAGGGTAGTAAATACCATTGTCTTCCAGTGAGGGAAGTATCCATAGGCGATTGCCATTAAGGTAATGTTGAAAATGGCAAAAACAATACCAATGCGCACCATATAAGAGCCCAATCCTCTGGCAAAAATACTTTCCTGAGGACTAAAGGGCGATCGCTTCATCACATCGGGTTCTGCTGGTTCCACAGCTAGGGCAAGAGCGGGTAAACCATCAGTGACTAGGTTCATCCAGAGAATTTGTAACGGTGTGAGGGGAACATCTGGTAATCCCATGATCGGGGCTGCGGCAATAGTTAATACCTCACCGATGTTACTGCCCAGGATGTATCTAATAAAGCGACGAATATTGTCATATACTGTCCGACCTTCTTCTGTGGCAGCAATAATGGTGGCAAAGTTGTCATCTAAGAGCACCATATCGCTGGCTTCTTTACTGACATCGGTTCCCGTAATTCCCATAGCGATACCAATGTCAGCTTGCTTGAGAGCGGGTGCATCATTCACCCCATCTCCGGTCATGGCAACAAATTTACCCCTACCCTGGAGTGCCTGAACTATTCTGAGTTTGTGTTCAGGAGCAACACGAGCATAAATGCTGACTTGGTCTACCTGTTCCTCTAGATCAACCTGGGAGAGCTTTTGTAACTCCTGACCAGTCAGTACCTGATCACCATGATTAGCAATTCCCAAATCCTGGGCAATCGCTTTAGCGGTAAGTTTGTGGTCTCCAGTAATCATAATCGGACGAATTCCAGCATTCCGGCACCGCTGAACTGCTTCTAGTACCTCTGGGCGTGGAGCATCCAACATTCCCACTAACCCCAACCACACCAACCCTTGCTCTAAGATTTCATGGTCTGCTTCTGGAGCTGATAAGCGATCTAGGGACTTATAGGCAAAACCTAGCACTCGCAAACCAGCCCCTGCCATTTGGTTATTCTGTTCCAAAATCTGTTGCCGCTGCTCTTCTGTCAAGGGTTGACACCCTAGAGTTCCTGCTGCTCTGTCATCATGATGTACTGATGAAGTACAATGCTCTAACACCAATTCTGGAGACCCTTTGGTCAACATCATGTAACGGGTCAGTTGTGGGTTCTCGGTTGTTCGCGTAGCCTGGCCGAAAGGCCAAGGTTGTTCGCCTTTGGTGTTCGAGTAGGGCAGGTTAGCAGGTTGAAAGCGATCTGGAGAACTATCCCACTGACAAATCACACTCATACGCTTGCGCTCAGAGGAAAAGGGAATTTCATCCACACGGGAATACCTTTGACTCAGGGGTTCCTTATCCACACCCCCTTTACCAGCCAGAGCAATTAATGCTCCTTCTGTGGGGTCTCCTAAAATCTTCCACTCCCCCTGTTCATACTGCAAGATCGCATCATTACACAGAGCACAAGCTAGAAGTAGGGGTTCGAGTTCGGGATACTGTTCTGTAGCAATGGGCTGATTGTCTAGGAGAAATTCCCCTACAGGTTCATAACCATCCCCAGTCACCTGAATACTATAGTTGAGGGTATCCACCCGTTGCACAACCATTTTGTTTTGGGTCAGGGTACCAGTTTTATCAGAACAAATGGTAGTCACACTTCCTAAGGTTTCCACAGCTGGTAGTTTGCGAATTAGAGCATGACGGCGTACCATTCTCTGGGTTCCTAGGGCTAAGGTAACAGTCACCACAGCTGGCAAGCCTTCTGGAACTACAGCCACTGCCATACTTAAAGAAACTTCTACCAGTTGTTGGAACACACTCAAGTCCCAACCGCTTACGCCCAAGCCAATGATAATTACTAGTGCTACTAGCAACAGCGAACCGGTTACCAAGACTTTTCCCAGCTGAGACATGCGCTGTTGCAGAGGTGTCGGTTCACTTTCCACCCCTTGTAGCATCTGGGCAATTTTCCCCAGTTCCGTATTCATCCCAGTACCAGTAACTAGGACTTTACCTCTGCCTTGGACAACTTCAGTTCCCTGAAAAACTAAATTAATGCGATCGCCTATGGGAGTATCTTCTGATAGCTCCACCTCTACGGTTTTATTGACAGCATTAGCTTCCCCAGTCAGTGCGGATTCTCTGACCTGCAAATTCGATGCCTCGATTAGCCTACCATCTGCTCCAACTTGTACCCCAGCTTCCAGCAACATGATGTCCCCTGGAACAAGCTGTGGACTGTCTATCTCTAAGGTACGACCATCCCGCAACACTCGTACCTTAGGAGATGCCATACTTTTCAGGGCTGCTAGGGCTTTTTCAGCACGGCTTTCCTGGAGATACCCGAGGATGCCATTGAGAATCACGATTGAGAGGATAGCAATCGTATCTTTGAAGGGGAATTCACTCGCCTTTTCTGAGGCTTGTTGCAGATTGATCAGATCTAAAATCCCGGAAACTATCGCTACTGCAATCAGCATCAGCAGCATGATGTCCTTGAATTGATCAAGGAACATTGCCCAGGAACTGCGCTTTGCTTTTTCCTCTAACTGATTTAAGCCATAGTATTCCAACCGCTGTGATACCTGTTGAGAGGTCAAACCGACTTGAGGGTCACAGCCGGATTCTGCTAGAGAATTTTCGACAGATTGGTTGTACCACGCTTTTAACGGGTCAGGCAATAAATTAGAATGGGTCAATGGATTCACCGGGAATGTTTGCTTTTAGATGATATTCATTCGATCATAAAAATTTCCTAGGAAGTTTGTAAGCATTCAGCCGTGAGCTTTTAGCTCACGCTACTTGAGGTGCTGTCAGCCGTCAGCGGTGAGCTTAAAACAAGCTATCCGGCTGACGAGTTCAACGGACTGCCAAAGACTATCAATTCCTGGCCGAAAGGCCAGGGAACTGAAATTAAACGAATGCTTACCTCTTTCATTCAAAAGCACCTCAAGTAGCGTGCGCGTAACGCATTAGCTGATAGCACCTCAAGTAGCACCATCTGTAGCGCATTAGCTGTTCACGAACCGTGCGCGTAGCGCATTAGCTGATAGCTTACGGGAGTTTGGAAACCAAGACTATAATCGAATCTAGCGGAACAAAATAGCACCCGATGCAGCAATTGAAGATCTGTTGTTCAAAGTCTGTATTGTTAAGATAGCGAGTTGCCGCTAATTATAGTAATTTAGTCCGTATTTGATCAGGTTTTATATCAAATCCGGATAATTGCCCACAGTTACGATATCTAGAGAAAATCTTTTTCTCCCTGTACCCCTGCGCCCCTGCGCCCCCTGCTCTTTTCACCAGGAAGTATGGGTATTCAACTGGATTTGATATTATTCACTGTTAACGCTCAACGGTTGCCCATTAACCTTAATCGTCAGAGTTTAAATAGTTTAATATTGATAGCGAACATTGAAGTAGAAGCCCTCATCCTGGGCATTGTTACTGCGATCATCCAATTCAAGCAGAGGAATGCCATAGTCAAGTCGCAGATTAAGCCCTGTCACTGGTTGCACAATTAGCCCTAAGCCAATACCCGCTAAAAACCGCTGTGACGGTAACGTATTAGGATTATCAGGGTTATTCCATACATAACCCATGTCGAAAAACGGAATTAGTTGTAATGCGGGGTCATCGTCTACGTCTCGATGTAAAGTTATACGGTCTTCTATAGAAAACCGTACTCCATTGTCCCCTGCTCTGATATTTTGACGGTAGCCCCTCACCGATTGACCACCGCCAAGTAAAAATTGTTGGGGAGGCAATAGGCTATTGGGGGTAAGCTGAACCTCGGTTCCCATAATTAAGAAATTATCCTCTGAGAGAATCTGTAACCGCTGTACTTGACCTACCCAGCGAAAAAAGCGTCCATCAGGTATAGGATCGGGGTTGATAGTGGCATCAAACCACCCAGTTCCGAGACTCAAAAGCGATCGCAAAAACCAAGTTCCCTCCAAATCCCGACGTAGATACTCTTGTTCAAACTTAATCACGCTCAGGGTAGTCGAGCCATCTTGATCTGGACCAAAGCCAAACCCAAGAGGCTCATCACCCAAAAAAGTCTGACCATCTCTGTAGCTGAATCCTAGAGACAGAGCAAATTCTTCCCGAGGTGTGCGGTACAACGGTTGACGAAATCGAATTTCATATAGCTCAGATTCTCCCTCAATATCAAAAACATTGAATGGTGCTTGAGTCACCCGATTACGGTCGATCACTGTTCGCAGTTCTAAGGTACCATTTCGGGGATTGAGGGGAAAGCGATAGCCAAAATCAAAAATATTAGACCCGCCAGTGGTCGAACGGCGATAAGTGAAGGAAATTTCATCCCCATTGCCAGTTAGGTTGAGATGGCGAAGATTAAAGCTGATTCGTTCAGAACCAATACTAGGAGGTGAGTAATTATCAACCCCTACACTTCCTTTGAACGGATTAGCTTCCACAACACGAACAATCAGAATGCTCTGTCCTACTTTTGTTCCTTTGCGGAGGCTCGCTTCTATACTTTCCAACTTTGGGTCAAGCCGTAACAATCGTAATTGTTTTTCCAAATCAGTAGTATTGAATGGTGTTCCGGTACCCAACTGGACACGGCTGCGGATATAGTTGGGATTGAGGCGGCGTGTTCCTTCAACTTCGATCTTTTCTATACCCCCTTCTATAACACGGATTGTAACAATGCCCTTGGTAATGTCAATCGTTTGCTCAGCAAGAAGAATTGCTCTAGTGTTAATATAGCCCTGCTTGAGGTAAAGGGTAGTAATAGCATCCGCGACTTCTCTTAGTTGCTCAATAGTCAGGGAGCGTCCTTGATAGGGTTGTATAATCAGCTTAAACTGCTCTGGTGAAAAGATGGTGCTACCAATGACTTCAATTTTATCAACTTGAATGGTTTTAGAGTCCAAAGCAGTTAGTCTAGCAGGTGTAGTGGCTTGAGTTTCTAGTATAACTGGTCCAACTGAATCTGATAGTATGGGCGCTAATAGTTCAGCTATCTGATTTTGATAATTTCCATCAACCAATTTTACTGACTCCTGAGCGGTTTTATGCTCCTGCTGCTTAAGCAGAAGTTTACTTGCTCTTAGAGATCTATGATTGCTTGGCAAAGAAGTTAGGGTTACTGCTAGGGCATCATTACAACTGGTACAGGCAATTATTAAATACAACGGTGTAAATTTATTTGATATGAATTTATTTAAGAAATACTTTATAAGCACAATTTGAATTAACATCTGATGCCAAAGCAATCCGATCTTCGAGCGCATCGGGTTTTTTATTCTCCTTGGGTGGGGATATCTAGGGATTTTGGGTGACAACGAATGGTCCAAACGTAAACGCCACTAAAAAGCCTAACCCTGATTAGTTCAAAAATTCCAAAAAACTATCACCATCGTCTATCGCAGTTATAGCTTATATCAAATTCGTTTAATTACCCATAATCAAAATCTCTACCCTGTCTGACCGTGTGGTGGTTTTTCCGGTGTCAGTCTAACCTGTGGGTATTCAACAGGTCCGACCCGTGGCGAATTTAATAATTAGATGCGGAAAGCGCACCTAACGGACTTGAGATGAGTTGTTATTCTCTTCAAACCACTTGCGATCATAACCAATTAAGCACACTTGAGGTGCGACCCGTGGCGAATTTAATTCTTAATGGTAAGAGCGCACCTATTGACTTTTGGCAAAAAAATCCCCCGGCTAGTGTCGGGGGAACTCCTTAGAAGTATGAAGTGTGAATTCTGAGGTTATTATAGGCCAATGCTGCTTCTTGAACTATAGCAATCCTAAATAGGTTGTGCTAATTTTATCCAAACGTGATTCTTGCTATACCTGGGTTTCAAGCCCTTGACTTGCCACAACTGATTTAAGGTCGCTATATAGCGTTTATCACAGCTATGAGGTACAGATATTTTTTTCCTTATTACCTATTCCCTGTTTACTGTTCCCTTCACCATGTAAAAGCTGGTTTGGCTTACCCCACCCAACTTCTAAAGTATGGGTGAATAATGATGGGTGGGGAGTATACTCAACAATTGTGTTCAATTGCACACGAGATCAGTATGGCATGATTGCGTCTTGCAGATGAACTTCATATGGATTGAGCGAGTTTCCTTGCCATGCGCTGACACTACCATGATTGGGTAGTCAATTAGGACATCCTGGAAAGACATCTGCAAGCGGAAGGTCCCGTCTGGGTTAATCTTGACTGGACGTCCATCAATAGTAACGGAAGCATCAGGATCGATGCTTCCGTGAATAATTAGCTCTTCATTTGCCACTAAGGACAATTCGGGAGAACGAGCGGGGGGAGCAGAAGCATTGAAACCAGCTCCCGACATGTTTGGAGAAAGCCACTTACCAATACCCGAAGGGAAAGGATTGGAACTTATTGCTGACCTTGGTGCTTGCTCCATAGAACTATAAACAGAATCAGCTACTGCCTGAGCTTCCCCAGATTGAGTTATGCCAAAGATTTCCCCATAGATAGGTCGATCAGGAATTTCCGAGCTACTCCCATTAGCTGTCTGGCTAGGCGGCACAAGTTTTAGGACAGTCTTACCCTGTAGATTATCATCCCAGTTGACCGTGACGAATTGGTCTTCCATCCATTTAGAGGGATAGGCAGGGGGAACATGGATAGGTGCTGAACGGGCCAGAACTAGCCATTGACCATCTTCACAGCGATAACCAATCTCAACTAAATAATCGCGATCGCTAACTGGCATGGGTAGATACCATTCTCGCGCTAGCTCATCACAGGGATATTCTTGGATACTATGGGGACTTTGATAATCCAGTTTGATTGCGGTAACATCATAGAGCCTTAGAGCGAGTTGTTGACCTCCCTGAGAGCGCAGTTCTTTTTTATGTTCATTGGGAATATCCCAATAAGCATAAGACCAATGTGGATCACGAGGCATTAGCACAATCCGGCTTTCACCATAACCTTCTGGTAGCTCTGCTAATCCCTCATCAACAGAAACTAGACTATCACTAGTCGGCTCTTGTTGAGCTAATTCAAACTGGCTTGATTCCTCCTTTGCTTGTGCCTCAATTATCGGCGATGGAGTGGTAGACCTTTTGTGACGTTCTATTGCTTGAATTTCCGCCAATAAGCGTTCTTTACGCATTCTACTGTATCGATATATACCATATTCACTCGCAACTCTACGTAATTGCCGTAGAGTCATTTCTTCTAGGGGAGTTCCTTCTTTTGCCATGATTTCTGTTCTATACGTTGTTAGGTTGCCTGATAGATTACTGATGTCAATCTTGAGGTGCGACCCGTGGCGAATTTAATTCTTAATGCGGAAAGCGCACCTAATTAAAAAAAGTTTTGGTTGCTATGAAACTTACCTAAAGGTCAGACCTGACTAAAGTTTTTATCCTTCTTGATTCCCAGACTTTAATGGAAATTGCCCGTCTACCCTTGCGACATTTCAGTGATTTTTTATACCAACAATATGTTCAAGTCAGCCATCTATAATTTGGTGAAATACTAACAAACCAGCATTTTTATGGGATCCTCTGATCAACTATATATAACAAGGAATTTTTGGGTCAGGTCAAGGGGTAAATAAGCCGATTTTCGGTAAATTCACGCATTTACCAGAAAATCGGGACTCAAAATGTCATGAAATTATCACATCACTCCTCAGGTGCGACCCGTGGCGAATTTAATAATTAGATGCGGAAAGCGCACCTAAGGACTCAGTCATCAATATTATCAAGTTAGGCACCATCAGTGATCCGTATCCAAGAAGGATGAAGCCCTGATCTACTTATCCTTGACACTCTTCATTAATCATTTATCTCTTAGCCTTAATGAGGATAAGCAAGACTATTTGGCTGCTTTCCTCAAGGGTGAGCGAAGCGTGGCAAGGCAAAGCTAATCGCATCATCAATAATCAACAGGAATAATCATTACTTTTCCATTTTCTTTTCGACAGGAATTGACTGGTCAGATATGTTTCTAGTTATCTTACCATCCAACCCTTAATTAACCACTGACCCCCTTGGCGTACTAAGTCATACTTGACTCTTAAGTTGTCATTACTCGAAGCTGCCGGACTCAACATACCATCTTGATATACCTTTGCTTGCTCTTTCACCGCAGCATCTATCACAGCTTGATTAGGATTCGATGTGCTAGTCTCAACTGAGTTAATTTTGACCGTGTGCTTGTAGATCCGGTAATAGTTCTTGGTTTTAGCCGCTTTAGCACTTTTGAGCCAGACAGACAGAGCTGGCTCAGCTAAGATTTTACTAAGTTGCCCTACTTCATGTTTTGGTCCAAAAGCAAGTTTTTTAGTATTTAACCAGGTTTCGATGAGTTGCTGAGCCGTTTCTTGATTTAGAGGACCACTCGGAGCGATCAGCCCACTGCCTGTCGGAGGAATCGGGACTGGAGGTTGGTCAAGCTGAACAAAAGGTTGTTCTCCCTCTAACGGTGGTTTTGAAAAACTTTTGAGAGCTTTATTGAGCAACATCAGCAGGATACCCAGTCCTAGCAAACTTAAAAGACTCAGGAAAATCAGACGTCTTAGTTTAGCCCCTGGTTGGAATCGCTCTGGTGAAGGTTCCATACGATCAGGGGATGAATGATTCAGACTGCTCCGCTGACTTGAGGAGTCTTTGACCAAAGAACCGCCTCTAGACCACCCACCTGAGGCGGTTGAATTGTGACTATCCAGGGTTTTGCCTGACTTCCCACCACCCAGAAAGCTACCTAAGGACTGACGCCTACGACGCCGTCCATGACTCCGCAAGCCTGTGGTTTTTGACTCTAAGTCCTGAGAGGTTTGTGGTTCTGAGCCATTTGATGAGTGGGATATCCCTTGAGCTGTAGGCAAAGTTGATACCCCATTAGTGGTGAAGCGATCGCTATTGACTCGGCTTTGACTAACACCGTTTGCCAACGCCCCACTTGGCCACCTTGACCCCACCGTTACTGGTTCTGCCGTTGTCTGTGAGCCTTGGCCATTGCTTAGTCTATCTTGCCCCAGGATGCTTTTAGAAGAGCCTACCGTTGCATAGGTGGTTGTTTGGGAAGGTACAACCGTCCACTGATTGCTAGTTTCCTCAGATGAATCTGGTAAATTTTCTAGATAGGCTTGTACTTGCTGATCAGCAAAGTATTCCTTCAAAGACACCTTCTGATTGGCCAGATCCCGGAAGTGGGGAAATACAGATTCTTGTAGCCAACGCTCTCCGTAGAGGCATAATCCTGGCAATAAGTCTGGGGAATTTTGAGAATGTTCCCGAATGAAAGCTAGGGGTTCGTATTCCTGGCTCAGTTCCAAGGCACGACTGGCTTCTTCCGTTTGGCCGAGAAGCAGAGCACAAACCCCTTGTTCTAGGTGAACATCCTGCCGCTTACCCAAACGCATCAGCATTTTCTTGGCACGAGCAATCAAAGCCGGTTCTCTGTGGGCAAATCCCCTTGCTAGTAAGGCGTAAACAGCTAGGTATGTAGCAACAGCTGAAGGACGTCGTGCTTCAGCTTCAAATAAGGTTTGCTGTTGGTTGGAGGTAAGATAGCCTCGCAACTGTTGGATAAAGCGTAGAAAGTCATCAATCCCTAAACCAGATTGATCATTACCAGTGCCATCGATCCCTCGACGCTCCTGTAACATTTCTTGGAGCAACCGCAAGCCTTTGCGCCGCTCAATGGCTTTTTCTTCTGGCAGGGCTAATAATTCTAAAATCCGATAAGGGCGAAGTTTATAGAGGTCTGCTTGGATTTCCCCTCGAACACTCGGAAATAAGCCTTCTTGTAGGAGTAATTGTTGTCCAGTTTCTAGGGACATAGCTGCGTTTTCATACTCCCCTTGCTGCCATTCCTCTCGACCTAGCTCTAAGCAGGCAATAGCTAAGGTCAAAACCACGTCGGGTTGAACAAGTTGGGGATCCCCCAATTTCCCCTGACTTAATCCAACGCTGTCACCTTTTTCCAGTAACGGTTGCGCCAGTTTTAGAACCAGTTCGTATTCCCCAAGTTCTTGAAGAATCAGTAAGCTTCCGAGTAATTGGTCGTTATCAATCTCAATCGTAGGAGTTTGAGCTTCGACGGTTTCACCTGTTACTGTTTGATTAGTACCAGGAGCACCCGCCACTGATGGGTGTTGCTCTTGGAGTTGATAAGCTTTGGCAATCAAGCCAGCATCGTACTCCTCTCTTGTTTCAGGGTCACTCAAAACCCCGTAGGCTTTTTCAAGGAGTGTTTTACGAGAGGCTATTGCTGCTTCCGAATACTCTCGGCGCGGTAGTTGTAAGGTACGATCACGATAGGCTTGGCTGAGCTGTTGGGCTGTAGCCTGAATCGGCAATCCTAATATGCGGTAGTAATCGAGCGGAATGCGCACGGTTCACTTCCCCAGCTTTTCGAGCAACTGAATGAGTTGATGATAGCCCATATCGTACTCCCTAAACTGGCTATAGCTATTTATCTGTCACTTTAAAAGACACAGTATCGCAGCTAACCGGTTTTGTCGAGTCGCTAAATACTATTTATTTTAGCAACTGGATCATCTCCTGTGAAGTACCCCAACCTGCAACGCTCACGGTTGGGGCAAACCACTCTCAGGTCAATTCAGGGACGGTCTTATTCGTCTTTTGGGCTTCCCGCGCGCGTCCCCGACGCCTCAAAAAGCCGCGCTAATTTTGGTCTTACTCAGCGTCCACAGGCAGACATCCGCCTTCTATCGACGTATACTTTTACGACAGACAAGTCTTGGAATTACAGCACTGTGGCTAACCAGCCGGGGCTTGTCTCTTTCCTGAGCTCCGCGCTTTACTTTGTATACCTCCAGGTCTAAAAACTGATAGTATATTAGACCGTTTATAAGGTAGCCTTTTAGTCGGTCAGGCGGCTCAGCGACCATCTTCATTTTAGCACGAATCATCACAAGTTATCGTCTCGCTATCCATCCCGGATACGAAACCTGATTGTTGGGTCGCCTTATTACAAAAGCGCCGTTACCTTTTATGCATATCCTGCCGACGCTCAAGCCGCGACCCTACCTTACGGTAACTTCAAGCCCACCTTGGAAGAAGGTGGGTAATTCCGCGAGTTTTGTTAATTAACTTTTACTAAACTAAACAGTATTGATTGTCAAGCAGTAGTGTGATTCTCACTCAACTCAACTTGACCTAACTATTCGCTCTAGGCTTGACCTAAAAGAGAAATCCTAAAAGAGAAATCCTGTAGGCTTGAGTGAAACTTTATGATAGCTTTGCTTAAATTGGCTAAACAAGTAGTTTGGCGAAATGCCAGTATAGTGTTGCGACAAGTATAGGACAAATTAATGGCTCAGGAAAGAACTTTACCTAAAGTAGAGGATTACAGCCCCATTACCAGCGCAGAAGGATTACTCCTTTACGAGGATATGATGCTCGGGCGCTTGTTTGAGGACAAATGTGCTGAAATGTACTATCGGGGCAAAATGTTTGGTTTTGTCCACCTCTACAACGGTCAAGAGGCAGTGTCAACAGGAGTCATCAAGGCGTTGCGTATTGGTGAAGACTTTGTTAGTAGCACCTATCGTGACCACGTCCATGCCTTAAGTGCAGGAGTGCCAGCACGGGAAGTGATGGCAGAGTTATTTGGCAAAGCCACAGGCTGCAGCAAGGGGCGCGGTGGTTCAATGCATATGTTCTCACAAGAACATAATCTCCTGGGAGGTTATGCCTTTGTAGCTGAGGGGATTCCCGTGGCCACGGGTAGTGCTTTCCAAAGTAAATACCGTCGCGAAGCCTTGGGTGATGAGAGTTCTGATCAAGTCACCGTTTGCTTTTTTGGTGATGGAGCTTGCAATAATGGTCAGTTCTTTGAATGTTTGAATATGGCAGCCCTTTGGAAATTGCCCGTTATCTATGTTGTGGAAAACAACAAGTGGGCAATTGGGATGGCTCATGAACGGGCAACATCCCAGCCAGAAATTTACAAAAAAGCCAGTGTATTCGGTATGGCTGGAGTAGAAGTCGATGGCATGGATGTAATGGCTGTCAGAACTGTTGCCCAAGAAGCGATCGCTCGGGCTCGTGCAGGAGAAGGCCCAACCCTTATTGAAGCCCTGACCTACCGCTTCCGAGGTCACTCTCTGGCTGATCCCGATGAACTCCGCTCCAAAGAAGAGAAGGAATTCTGGTTAACTCGTGATCCCATTAAAAACATGGCAAGTTACCTGACAGAAAATCATCTAGCTACTCCCGAAGAACTCAAAGCCATTGAGAGCAAAATCCAGGAAGTCATTAATGATGCAGTTGAGTTTGCCCAAGCCAGTCCTGAACCTGACCCTAGCGAACTACATCGCTATGTTTTTGCTGAGGATTAGTTAACTGAACTAGGAAGTGTGAACTATGAAATACTTCACGCTTTCTTAGTCACGGTCTCAATCCTAGGAGTGCCATCGGTTTCTACCCAGGCAATGTAGGTGATACCGTGACCCAAGGCGTATGCTCTAATTTGTGCTGGTGAGCGTCCCCCTAAATCCATCTCTACCCTGACCAAATGCTCAGAATCTCTAAGTTTCTGGGCATAGGTAAAAGCTACCGCCTCAGCCTCGGGAAATTCTGGCACCACTAACCAATCACTAGCTGGTGTCCGACTGGGTAGTTGATTACTCGACAGTAAGACATAATGAAGGTCTTCTAGGTTGAGGCAAAAACCAATTCCAGGGTAGGTTTCTCCTTGAGGATGATATAGACTCAGCAATTGATCGTACCGCCCTCCCTGGCCTAAAACTCGGCTAGAGCCCTCGCTACTACTGACTACTTCAAAGACAATACCAGTGTAATAGTCAAAGGTTTGTACTAAGGTCAGGTCAAGAACAATCGGTAAGGGGCTAGCGGAACTACTATTTAAAAGTTCCACCAGGGATTTGAGATTGCTCACAATCTCGTGTTCTGATGAGTCTAAATCCAAGCTGGCAACCTTTTGCAAAACATCAGCAGGGTCTCCCCTCAGGTCAAAGAGAAACAATGCCCGCTCTCGTAATTCTGGGGATAGGGGTAACGTTTCTAGGCTAACACGGTCAAGATAGGCAATGGCTTGACGAACCTTGTCTTGCATAGGTTTGGGGAAGGGAGACAAAAGCGATCGCGTTAGCCGAGCTTCCCCCAAAATCAGGTGCCACTGCTGCAACCCTAAATTATTAAGACAATCGGCTAGCAACAGCAGAATTTCCCCATCTGCCAACAGCCCACCAACTCCCAATAATTCTACTCCCGACTGGTAAAACTCTAGTTGACGTCCGTGGTTACCTATAGTTGGTCTGCGAAATACATTGGCATTGTAATAGAGTCGCTGGGGTAAGGATAGGCAGGCTTCACTATTACTGCCAGCAATACGAGTGACCATTGCTCTGGCTATGGATGCCGTTAATTCTGGACGTAGCCCCAGCGTTCCTTCCTCAGCATCGTGCAACTGGATGACCGTGGAACGTTCGACAGCTCCTCCTGCCATCAAGGTATCCAACCATTCTAGAGTTGATGTGATAATCCGGTGATAACTCCAGCGGTGAAATACTTGCTGTAAGTGGTTAGCAATCCAGCGTTTTTGGGTAACTTCTAGGGGGAGTAAATCCCTTGCCCCTGGGGGTGGTTGATGAATCATTACTTTTTCTTTCCACCAAATAAACCACCAAATAAGCCACCACCAGATTTATTGGACGGTTTCCCTTTAGCTGCTTCAGGCGAAACCTTTGGCTGGCTACCGGCACTTTTCGGGGTTAATTCATTTAGAATCTGTTTCGCCTTCAATGCTTTTTCGTTCTGAGGGTTCAATTGCAACGCCTTATTAATGTGTACTTTAGCCATTGTCCCCTTATTTTGCTTCAAATAAGCAATTCCCAATAAACTATGGCAGTCGCTATTGTTTTGGTCCAACTTCAGAGCTTCTCGCAACTCCAAAACTGCCGCAGCAAAATTGTTTTTCACCAAATATCCTTCAGCACGGCGGATATAGCTATCCACTCGTGATACTCCCTTAGTCCCAACCGACCCTCCCTGTGATGTGGCACCGGTAGTAGTCTGACTATTTGGCTGGGTCACACCAGTTGCTTGAGTTTTCACAGGGGTTGAGACAGAAGTTTTTACCGTTTCGCCCTTACCACTTTTACACATCAAATAAACTAGGTTAAGTTCACTGATTTCGGCAATTTTTGCCAAGGCTTGGTCAAGGGCTTGGTATTGCTCTGATGCTAGGTGGTCAACTGAGGTTTTGTAAAGATTATCTAAATTTGCCCCTGCTTGTAATAATTGCTTAGCCGTTGCGCTAGCCAGGGAAATTTTATCTCCTTGAGCCCCTAACCGCTTACTCAAGTGACTTAGACTAGCAGCATAGTCACGATGACCTCTAGAGAGCTGTTCATAAGCAGGATTAACCAGCCGTGTTAACAGCAGATTTGCTTGATTTTTTTCCACTTCGGTACTGGCTTTGCAACTGTCGGGATGCAAACGTCTAGCAATTTGAAGGTACCGTTGACGGACTGCCTTAACATCCGCATCAACTGGAATTCCTAAAACTGCGTGGTAGTCAGTGAAATCAAGCTTGAAGAGTCCGTATTCAATTTTCAAAGACATAGGCAACTGTCCCATCTCAACTGCTGCAAGGCTCGTTTCTAGTATCTCTTAGATTAGATAATCTGGGTTTGTTTCGGCAATAAAAAGCAGCTGCTTCGTTGAAGAAGCAGCTGTATCTATCTTTTATGCCAATTAGAGTGCTTTAATTCATTCGGTAGGCTTTAGTAATCAAAATCGCCACCCATACCAGCACCAGCAGCAGTATTTTCCTTAGGCTCAGGCTTGTCTACCACAATACACTCGGTGGTCAACACCATACCTGCGATGGAAGCGGCATTTTGGAGAGCAGAACGAGTTACCTTAGCTGGGTCAACGATTCCAGCTTCAAACATATCTACAAACTCACCATTGGAAGCATTGTAGCCGACGTTAAATTCTTTTTCTTTAACTCGCTCAGCGATCACCGCACCATTTTGACCAGCGTTCTGGGCAATTCGCTTCAGAGGTGAAGACAGGGCACGAGCAACAATCAATGCACCGGTAAGTTCTTCAGCCTTCAGGTTCTCGTTTGCCCAAGTTTCTAGGTCAGGAGTCAGGTGAGCTAGAGTTGTACCACCACCAGGGACAATACCTTCTTCCACAGCTGCCTTGGTAGCGTTGATGGCATCTTCCAGACGCAGCTTGCGGTCTTTCATTTCCGTTTCTGTAGCAGCACCGACTTTAATCACAGCGACACCACCAGCCAGTTTAGCTAACCGCTCTTGCAGTTTTTCTTTGTCGTAGGAAGAATCCGTTTCGTCCATCTGACGGCGGATTTGCTCACAACGACCCTTCACTGCATTTTCGTTACCTTCAGCAACGATAGTGGTGTTGTCCTTAGTTATGGTCACACGACGGGCTTTACCCAGCATTTCCAGCTTAGCGTTTTCAAGCTTTAGACCTGCATCTTCGGTAATTACTTGTGCACCAGTTAGGGTAGCAATGTCTTCCAGCATAGCCTTACGGCGATCGCCAAAGCCAGGAGCCTTGACAGCTGCCACATTCAAAACACCCCGTAGGCGGTTGACCACCAAGGTGGCCAGGGCTTCTTTCTCAATGTCTTCAGCAATAATCAGCAACGGCTTGCCAGAACGAGCCACTTGCTCAAGTACTGGCACCAGGTCTTGTACCAGGGTGATTTTCTTGTCAGTGAGTAGGAGGTGAGGTTCTTCTAGAACTGCTTCCATCCGCTCAGTGTCAGTAGCAAAGTAGGGAGAGATATAGCCTTTGTCAAAGCGCATCCCTTCGGTAATTTCTAGTTCAGTGGTCATAGACTTCCCTTCTTCAAGGGAAATCACGCCCTCTTTGCCCACTTTGTCCATTGCGTCAGCAATCATCTGACCAACGGTCTCATCGTTACCCGCAGAGATAGAACCAACTTGGGCAACGGCTTTAGAGTCTTCTACTGGGCGGGCATGTTCAGCAATCTTGTCCACCAGAAACGCAGTAGCTTTATCAATACCCCGCTTCAGGGCGATCGGGTTTGCACCGGCAGCAACATTGCGCAAGCCTTCTTTGACCACAGCATGAGCTAGTACCGTAGCGGTTGTAGTCCCATCACCAGCAGCATCATTGGTTTTTGAAGCTGCTTGCCGAATCAGAGAAACACCAGTGTTTTCAATGTGGTCTTCCAGTTCAATCTCTTTAGCAATGGTGACACCATCATTAACAATTTGAGGAGCACCAAACTTCTTCTCTAACACTACGTTGCGACCTTTTGGTCCAAGGGTGACAGCTACAGCTTCAGTCAGAGTGTCCATTCCCTTTTCTAGGGCGCGACGAGCATTTTCGTTGTAAATAATGCGCTTAGCCATAGGTTTTGAGTTCAGTTCCTAACGGTGATTAAGGTTGAAGATAAAAGCCTTGAAGGTAAAAGGGTTGAGGGTTTAAGGGCTCAACTTGTTTGCCTTCAAGGTGTTAGCTGACGACTGCCAAGATGTCTTTTTCTGACAACAAAACGTACTCTTCGTTCCCTAACTTAATATCGGTACCAGCGTACTTGGAGTAAAGTACCTTGTCCCCTACTTTGACTTCGAGAGCAGCGTGAGAACCATCATCGTTGCGCTTCCCAGGTCCGGTGGCTACAATTTCCCCAACTTGAGGCTTTTCCTTAGCGTTATCGGGTAGTAGAATACCGCCAGCAGTTTTTTCTTCAGCGGCGCTTACCTTAACAAAAACTCGATCCCCTAAGGGCTTAACGGTGGAAACACTCAGAGTTACAGCTGCCATATCAGTTTTTCCTCTCTACTTCATCTGATTCATCTGAGCCGATTTAGCACTCTCAGCTCCTGAGTGCTAATTTACTCAAAATCAGCAGTACATGGCAATAAATACCTCTGTACGGGTTCCCGAACTCATAGCAGGTTAACAGATAGCAAATGCACGGATCAGATAGCTTTGGGTTATTATCTGTGTATCAGTATCGGTATGGTGTAGCTTGTCCCTATTTCATCAGGTGCGACCCGTGGCGAATTTAATTCGCCGACGGCAAGGGCACCTAGAAGGTTTTACATTAGTCCCAGAAATTGGTTAAAAAACCAGCACTGCAACCAATGGACTGCTGACCACTGACAACTAGGACAAGCAAATAGATATAACAGATAGGTTGTTACTCTCCCCCTTTAAGCATTCAGCTAATGCGCTACAGATGGTGCTACTTGAGGTGCTATCAGCCGTCACTTAATCAACGGTCGGTAGTAAACAAGCACCGGGAGTGCTGGTACGGCTGGTTGAAAATCCCTGCTCGTTTTACTGATCCAACGCCGTGCAGTTAAAGCCCCTGCTAGCTGATAGCTGATAACTGACCGCTGATAGCTGACCTCGCACTTTCAACTCATCCTCACACAAAAGCCCTAAAACTCATGCCAGCAGACAAAACTGAGCCTGAAGCTACCCAAGCATCTAATTCTGATAATTCTGATAATTCTGATAATTCTGACACTTCCACTATCGAAGCATCAGAGCAAATTACCCTAGCTGCTAACATAAAAAGCTTAGGGCTTAATCAAATTCAGCGCCACATTTTCCTGTGTGCTGATCAAACTAAACCGAAATGCTGCTCAAAAGAAATTAGCCTTCAATCCTGGGAATATCTCAAAAAACGCCTTAAAGAGCTAAAACTAGACCAGCCCAAGGATGTTCAACCAAGTGGCATTTTTCGCACCAAGGCTAATTGTCTGCGAGTCTGTACCTATGGTCCTGTCATGGTAGTTTACCCAGACGGTGTTTGGTATCACAGTGCTACTCCTGAGGTGATTGAACGCATTATTCAAGAGCATATTATTGGCAACCAAGTTTTAGAAGACTATGCTTTTTTAGTTCATCCTTTGCCAGAAACTCTTCAACCATCTGCTTTAGACTACCAGGCAATGGAAGCAGCTCCTCCCCAACCCCAAGCAGGTTAACATCCTAGTTGTAATGAAGCCCACCTTGGCGACGCAACGGGTTCTAAAATCTACTGACTTGGCCAGCCTAGGGTTCCCGGTGCAACGTTCAAGTTAAGTCTTTTCCTTACCAACCCTAATTCTTACCAACCCTAATTATGGTGAGGTAGGATTATTGGTTGGAGAGTTAAAGCAGCTTGGTAACTTCCAGGCATTAGAAAAGGCAAGAGGTACTACCACTATTAACAAAATTAAGCAAGCAAAGTATAAAAAACGTTACAGTTATGAAGGACAATGCTGTAAGAGAGCAACAAAAACTGCTGCTGATTGATGATGACCCCAACCTCATATTGCTAGTCAAGGACTACCTAGAGTTTCGGGGATACGAGGTGATGACCGCTGAACATGGGAAAGAAGCTCTGGACATTTTAGAGCAGGATATTCCTGATATGATTATCTGTGACGTGATGATGCCAGAAATGGACGGCTATACCCTGGTAGAAAAGGTCAGAGATGATTCTCGCACCAGCTGCATTCCGGTACTATTTCTCTCAGCCAAGGGTCAAAGCCAAGATCGAATAAAAGGACTCAATAAGGGTGCGGATATTTATATGGTTAAGCCCTTTGAGCCAGAAGAACTGGTAGCACAGGTGGAATCTTGCCTCAAGCAAACTGCTCGTATGATGCAGCTCACAGTTTCTAATCCAGACAGCGCACCCAGAATTAACGTTCCTTACGATGTTGATTTGACTCCTACTGAGCGGAAGGTTGTCCAGTTTGTGGCAAGAGGTATGGCAAATCGGGAGATTGCTCAGCAGCTGAATGTTTCTCAGCGTACCATAGAAAGTCATGTGTCTAACATGCTAGGGAAAACTGGTCTCCATAACCGTACTGAATTAGCCCGTTGGGCAATTGAAAATAGTATGGCATAACGCTCCATACGCTCATTGGTAAAGCCTAGCAAGCCAACCTTGACCGTTCACTAATCACACAAGGACTAAGCTCGTGAGCCCAGAAACTATTGTTAACAATCCCACCCGACCGGCAGAGTCAGCTCCGGCTGGGGGTGCACCTTATGACCTAACTGAATTTGATGCTAGGGTCATGAAAACCTATGGACGCTTTCCTATTGCCTTAGAGCGGGGTGCCGGTTGCCATGTCTGGGATACTTCCGGGCGAGACTATCTTGACTTTGTGGCAGGGATTGCTACCTGTACCTTAGGTCATGCTCACCCAATTGTGGTAGAAACGGTAATTAAGCAAATCCAAAAGCTAAACCATGTTTCCAATCTCTACTACATTCCAGAGCAAGGGGCATTAGCGAAGTGGCTCATTGACCATTCTTGTGCAGAACGAGTATTTTTCTGTAACTCGGGAGCGGAGGCTAATGAAGCTGCTATCAAACTGGCACGGAAATATGGCCACACTGTGCTCGATATTGAACAGCCAGTGATTTTGACCGCTCAGGCCAGTTTCCATGGGCGAACCTTGGCAACAATCACAGCTACTGGCCAGCCTAAGTACCAGAAAAACTTTGACCCCTTGGTACCTGGGTTCGAGTACGTACCCTACAACGATATTCAGGCATTGGAAAATGCGATCGCAGATATTGATGAGGGAAATCGCCGGGTAGCAGCAGTGATGCTGGAACCATTACAGGGAGAAGGAGGTGTTCGGCCAGGAGACCTAGACTACTTCCAGCAAGTTAGAGAGATCTGTGATGAAACTGGCATCCTGCTGATTCTGGATGAAGTCCAGGTGGGTATGGGTCGCACTGGTAAATACTGGGGCTATCAGAATCTGGGAATAGAGCCAGATATCTTCACCAGTGCCAAGGGATTGGCTGGTGGCATTCCCATTGGAGCAATGATGTCTAAGAAATTCTGTGATATCTTCCAACCCGGAGAGCACGCTAGCACCTTTGGTGGTAATCCATTTGTCTGTGCAGTCGCCCTATCTGTAGGAAAAACCTTGGAACAGGAGAATATTTTGCAAAATGTTCAGGTGCGGGGTGAGCAGCTGCGCACCAGACTAACAGCGATCGCTCAGAAATATCCCGAAGTTATTGACGAAGTGCGAGGCTGGGGTCTAATTAATGGGCTTGTACTAAAATCAGATATCGATCTGACTTCCGTGGATGTAGTTAAAGCCGTTATGGAACGAAGTTTGTTGTTGGTACCAGCAGGACCAAAGGTAGTTCGCTTTGTTCCACCCCTAATTGTGTCAGCTCAGGAAGTTGACCAAGCGGCTCTTATTGTAGAGCAAGCCTTACAAGCTTTAGCTTAACCGTCAACGGTCAACCGTCAACTATCAACAATGTCGATAATCTTGACTTTAACTTGACCCTCACCTAACTGAATTTGTAGTTCTTCTCCAGGAGCCAAATGCCCTGTAGACGAAGCAATGGTTCCATCTGAGGTGCGCACTAGTGCATAGCCTCGTTGTAGGACTTTTTGAGGGTCAAGGGTATTGAGTTTTTCCTTGAGAAGTTGACAGTGCTGGATCCCTTGGCTCAGACGCTTTGATGTCACTTGCAACAATCGCTGATGCTGAAATGCAATCGCATTTTGTTCCTGGTGTAGTTGTTGGTCTAGAGCTAGGTGTCGCAATCGTGTTCGTAGATGGTGCAGTTGATGGCGAGATGCCTGTGTGATTTGAGTCACCGCTTGATAAAGGCTAGTCTGCCGCTGTTGATGTTCAGCATAAAGGGTGATCAGTTCTGGTACAGCTTGTTCCGCTGCTGCTGTCGGGGTGTGAGCACTGTAGTCAGCTACTAAGTCAGCTAAGGATTCATCCCGTTGATGACCAATACCAGTGATCACCGGTATTGAGCATTGAGCAATTGCTCGCACCACCCGTTCATCATTGAAACAAGCTAAATCCTCTGATGCTCCACCCCCCCGAGCTAATATCAGCAGTTTGGCTCTGCCATCCCGCTCGACTCGATCAATAGCGTTAACTATTGATGTGGTCGCAAGTTCTCCTTGAACCTGAGCTGGTGAAAGCAAGACTCGTAAACCAGGATACCGTTGCTGTAGTGTACGTTTAATATCTCCCCAAGCGGCAGCTTGGGGGGAGGTAACCACAGCAATAGTTTCAGGATGAATCGGCAAGGGGCGCTTTCGTAGTGGGTCAAATAATCCTTCTGCTTCAAATCGTTGACGTAATTGGCGTGAGCGCAAGGCTTGCAACCCCTCACCCGCCGGTAAGGCTTGCCAGACATTCAGCTGATACTGTCCCCGCTGAGGATAAACTCGAAGGCTGCCCAAAATAATCAATTGTTCTCCTATTACTGGTAGTTGCACCAGCTTGCTTAACTGGCTCCTCCAGGCTACACACCGTATAGTAGCCTTGGCATCTCCGTCTTGGAGGGTAAAAAACATCCCTTTTGGATGGTGGTTACTACTAGAGACTTCTCCAATCACCCAAACTCTATGGAGTTGGTCATCTTCCTCTAACAACTCTTGGATATAGTCGGTTAACCCAGCAACCGACACAATTGCTTCTGAGAATAGGGAATTGATTGTAGATGAGGCCATTGTATCGGTAATCGTTAATAAATTAATAATTTTTCACATCATGCTCTTGAATGTTTCCTAGTGACTGATCGCGTAGCGTGGCCAAAGGCCTTTCAAGGCTTTTGCTGATTATATATAATCAATTTTAGTTAAATCCTGAACAAAAGTATTTCCTAGTGGGTAGCCCATGCCAAGATTGATACCCATAGCAACAGGTGCGCGCCCGTTCGCGCCCCGCGTATCCTAAGGAAAAGGTAAAGCGGACCTATGAGAAAATCCCACTAGTTCCTTTAAGATCATTTCTTTACAAGCAAGTACTTTTGTACTATACTTTACTCAAGTAACTGATCCTCCTCAGCATTCCTACCCAGCTTAACCAAGCAGTGTTGCAGAGAGCTCAAGGAGCTTAAACAGTTAAAATGGATCAGTAACTATAGTCTGGCCTGATCCTTGCATTTAAGAGCCAGAAGGATTGAACAACACCAATCTTAACAAGGGATGGGATTTACCAAACCGTTGGCCTAATATAGAGTATCAGTCAGATCGGTGAAAACCCCTAATTTCAATAAAATTAAAATTTACAGCACAGCTGTTGTTGAGGTATTTTCCCTCCTCCTGTGGCAATAACTACCACAAAGCGTGTTAGTCCAATCCTACTTTTAAGGTTGCGTGTAGGCGGTCTTTAACTCCTTGAGCAACATCCCCTCTCAATTCCCCATGTTTCTTTAGGGGGAGAATTCAAACTACCTAATTAGTCCCGATACAGTAAACTTTTTGAGGCATCCATGGCTACCCCAATCACAAACAGTCCCGAAAAAGAAAAAGCTCTGAACCTGGTACTAAAACAAATTGAGCGTAATTTTGGTAAAGGTGCCATCATGCGCTTGGGTGATGCCACCCGCATGAAAGTGGAAACCATTCGGAGTGGGGCAATTACCCTAGATTTAGCCTTGGGGGGTGGTCTGCCAAAAGGTCGCATTATTGAAATTTATGGCCCAGAAAGCTCTGGTAAGACAACCCTAGCCTTGCATGCCGTTTCAGAAGTGCAAAAATCTGGGGGAGTTGCAGCGTTTGTTGATGCAGAACATGCTCTTGATCCCACCTACTCGGCAGCTTTGGGGGTTGATATCGCCAACCTTTTAGTATCTCAACCTGACACAGGGGAATCAGCCCTAGAAATTGTGGATCAACTGGTTCGTTCTGCCGCAGTGGATATTGTTGTTATTGACTCTGTAGCTGCTTTGGTACCCCGTGCAGAAATTGAGGGGGAAATGGGTGATAACCAAGTGGGTTTACAGGCGCGGTTGATGAGTAAAGCGCTCCGCAAGATTGCTGGTAACATTGGTAAGTCTGGGTGTACTGTTATTTTCCTCAATCAGCTACGACAAAAAATCGGCATCACCTATGGTAGCCCAGAGGTGACTACGGGTGGTAATGCACTTAAGTTCTATGCTTCAGTTCGCCTGGATATTCGTCGAATTCAAACCCTGAAAAAATCTAACGAGGGGGAATATGGGATTCGTGCCAAAGTCAAAGTTGCCAAAAATAAAGTTGCCCCTCCTTTCCGCATTGCAGAGTTTGACATTATTTTTGGCCAAGGGATTTCCCGCTTAGGGTGTCTGGTGGATTTAGCAGAACAAACCAAAGTCATTCTGCGCAAGGGAGCCTGGTATAGCCACAATGGGGACAATATTGCTCAAGGTCGGGATAATACAGTTAAGTATTTGGTTGAACATCCCGAGTTTGCTGAGAATATTGAGCAGCAAGTACGTCAACAACTGGACATGGGAGCAGTAGTTTCAGCTAACTCAGTGGCTCCTGTGGATAGCAAGGAAGCAGATAGCATTGAAGCAGGAGAAGAAGAGGCTTAATCTATCAGCATTCAGCTATCAGCATTCAGCTATCAGCATTCAGCTAATGCCCTACGCGCACGCTACGGGAACAGCTTTTGAATCAAACAGGTAAGGATTGGTTTAATCTGAGTGAAGTCACAGGCTGGAAGCCTGTGCCACAAAGCTGAGTGCTGACCCCTGACCCCTGACCCCTGACCCCTGACCCCTGACCCCTGACCCCTGATAGCTGAATGCTTACAATTTACTTTTCTTGAGTGTACTTTCTAATCAAAAAGCGGTCTGTTTCTGGTGGCTCTACAGACGAGTATCATGGTTTTCCTGCTATAACTTGCGTTCTGCCTTATTTTCCAAGCGAAATAGCCAAACCATCAACATAACTACACCAATTTGCAGAGCCAAGTTAGGCATGGCAGTAGCTACAGCTTTACCAGCAGCTAACTGGGCTAGAAAAACCATTGCACCGATAAAACCAGAGGCACCGAAGGCAATATAGATAAACTTTCTTAAGCCTCGGTAGGGATGTTGGGCTTCTGCTTTTAGCCTGGCATACTTCTCGGGATTGATTTTTTGCCCAGAGACTTTGGGATTGGGGTAAGGTTTTTTTGAGTTCGAGTTGGTCATGAATGTTTTACCCTAACTTACCTGACTGATTTGCTGTAGTAATATTTGCTATATTAATAAACTGGTGCCGATGTAGCTCAGTGGTAGAGCATTCGATTCGTAATCGAACGGTCGGCGGTTCAAATCCGCTCATCGGCTTTGGGTAAGCAATCAGCAATCAGCAATCAGCAATCAGTTATCATTTATAAACTATCAGTTATCAGCTATTAGTTATCAGCTATTAGTTATCAGCTTATGGGTTAGGTTCGAGCGATTAAAGTCACAGGGTCGAAGCCTGTGCCACAAAGCTGACGGCTGACGGCTGACCACTGACCGCTGAATGCTTACCCAGCTTTTATGCCAGTTTTAAGGATATTAAAGGTTAAATGGGAGCCACCTTTAGGTATGATCTTAAAAAAGTATGAAGTTAGTCGTGTCGCAAAATCAGATGGTTTTTGATCTAGATTCCCAATTCTAGAAGTTTCACCATCAGACCAATGTCTCATGTACTACTTCATCTTCCGTATTTCATATCTTCTTGGGAGAACTCAACATGGCAACACTCAAAATCATTGTTTATATAGTGGTTAGCTTCTTTATTGCCTTATTTGTGTTTGGCTTCTTGTCAAACGATCCATCTCGTAACCCTAAGCGGAAAGATTTCGAGTAAATAGCGTTCGCGAAGCGGTTCCAAAGGAACATCGCATTATCATGTCAGGTCTATCAAAGACCTCAACTAGAGATAGCCACGGCTCGTGAAGACGGGATTATCTAGACAAAACCACGCTCTTAGATGAGGGTGGTTTTGTATTTATGCTTAATTAGTTGTAATATGGGCTGTCTTTGTCGATAACCGATTTGGAACTACAATCTTGGGGATTGAGTCAAGGATTGTTGGTCTGAATAGTAAAACACCAGCCAATTAGTGAAAAATGCCCCAGCCAGTTCAGCCGCCGGTCGTACCCGCAATTATTCAAACCGTTAAACCTTCCCAGACCACTAGCCACCTCGATGAATTATCTCAAAGAATAACCGTTTCGGCACCGTACCAAACACAGCAAAACCAGGTACTGCTCAAACCCTACCCAACAGGAGAGCTCAAGATTGAGGCTTTCCCAATATTAGCCACAGACAAAAGCGCTGCTAGCTTAGGTCTACCAATTTCCCGAGCAGTTGGCCAGACCTTGCCAAGCATAACAAACAGCCAAGACAATTGGCAACTAGGGCAAGGAAAACAGTGGCAACAAACTTTTCTAAAACCAGGAATCAAGCAACCACTCCATCCTGATTTAACCTCCTTACTCAATAGTCCAACTCCAGAAGCACCATCAACTCTGGAACCGGAATTTTCGACTAGGGTTTCTCCTAGGTTTTCCTCGTCGGTTACTTCTGAGACAGGGGTTGCTGATTCTGGGTATAATGCGGCCCCCCTAGCCCCCCAAGTTTGGGGGGAACAAAACCTTCAAAGTACTCCAAAATTAGGCGTTGCTGATTCTGGGTATGATGCGGCCCCCCTAGCCCCCCAAGTTTGGGGGGAACAAAACCTTCAAAGTACTCCAAAATTAGGCGTTGCTGATTCTGGGTATGATGCGGCCCCCCTAGCCCCCCAAGTTTGGGGGGAACAAAATCTTCAAAGTACTCCAAAATTAGGCGTTGCTGATTCTGGGTATGATGCGGCCCCCCTAGCCCCCCAAGTTTGGGGGGAACAAAATCTTCAAAGTCCCCCAAACTTGGGGGATTTAGGGGGCTTTCCCAAAACCAGACGATCCCACATTAATACTTCAATTCACCAAAGCCAACCTAATAGCCAACCTGAAATTAAACCTGAAATTAAACCTGAGCTAAGACCTGAGCCTGGGAATCAAGAAAGATTCTTCGCTGTTAACTCTTACCCCAAACGATGTTCTACTCTCGAAACCTTACCCAGGCCAGATGACCCCTTGAGCATCAATCCAAATTGCCCTTTGCCAATTCCTAGGAGCAAGCGTATTATAGCTCAAGAGCGGGGGGGAGAGACTAGAGAATTTGAGTTAATCATCCCTGAGCAATCTAACCCACCTTCCCTAGAAGAGACTGCACCACAATCAGACCAAGACTTGTCTCAACGCCAATCTGGTTCCGAGTTAGATTCGGAGGTTACTGCTCCCACAAGTACCTTCGATACTAATGAGCCAGACATACTTGAATTGACTTCAGACCGTCAGGAGTATGACGATACTAGACAAGTGATTACAGCAGTGGGTAATGTTACCTTGCGGTTTCAAGATGCCTTACTAGAAGCTGACCGTTTGCAAGTAAACTTGCCTAATAAGATTGTGGTCGCGGATGGGAGTGTGGCTCTCACCCGTGGTAACCAGGTGCTAGAGGGAGAGCGCTTTGAGTATTATTTTGTTCAAGATACTGGAGTGGTGTTGAAGGCTAGGGGAGAATTTGTCAGAGCAAGTTCAGATTCTGGGCAAACCACCCCAACTCAACCGGTCAGCCGCAGAATTATTAATAGCCAGCCCTTAGCTGGAATTAGTAATCCCGGAGCCTTTGCCATTGAGTTTGGTGCTCGGGTTATTCCCAATACTGAAACTGGGGCAACCACAACCGCTATCGAATCTCCCGACATCGAAGGGACTATCAATCGATTCCGCTATGAAGCAGACCGGGTGGAGTTTGATGGGTTAGAAGGAGTTGCTACTAATGTCAGAATTACCAACGACCCCTTTTCCCCACCAGAATTGGAGTGGCGCACCAGAAATGCTCGATTTCGGCGGATTTCCCCAGAAGTAGATGAAGTAATTGCCAAGAATCCTCGACTGGTGTTTGATCAAGGGTTTTCCTTGCCTACATTTCGTGAACGGTTTGTGATTGACCGCCGTGAGCGGCAACCGAGTTTATTGGATTTTGGGTATGATGATGACGACCGGGGTGGTGTGTTTATTCAGCGTGGCTTCAAGGTAGTTGAAACACCCTCGGTCAGGTTTAGTCTAACACCACAGTTCTTTCTTCAAAAAGCCATTCTTGGAGATAATGATGAAGATGAGAACAATGATCCAGAAGGTGGTGGCGTAATCGATCCGGCTAACTTTGGTTTGCTTGCTGACCTGGATGCTTCCTTAGGGCCACGCACGACACTAGTAGGTTCCGCAGAACTCACTAGTCTGGATCCTGATGATCTAGAAAACGAATCTCGGGGAAGTTTGCGGCTCCGACAAACTATTGGTAACACATATCCTCATCGCCTGACCTTGGAATCCAGCTATCGCGATCGCCTTTTCAATGGGTCTTTGGGTTTCCAAACCGTTCAGAGTAGTATTGGGGGTATATTTGAATCACCAACAATTCCCATCGGGCAAACTGGTTTGACCATTCGATATCAAGCTGGTGTTCAGCATATCAATGCTAAGACCGATCGAGCAGATTTGCTACCTCTGCCACCTCGGGATAACAATCGGATTAGTTTGACCCGTTATCAAGGGAGTGCAACTTTAAACTGGACACAACCCCTTTGGCAAGGTAAAACATTGCCAGCAACTGCGGAAGAAGGTATGCGCTATACACCAGCACCAATCTTACCCAATGTTCAACTAAATTCATCCATTACCGGTGTGGCTAGTGCCTATAGTAACGGTGATTCTCAAGAATTTCTCCGTGGGAGCATTGGCTTAACTGGGCAATTCGGTCATTTTTCTAAACCGTTTCTTGACTATACCGGTTTTAATATTGGCTATAGTCAAGTCGCCTTAGGAAATACATCACCATTTTTATTTGACCGAGTTGCAGATACTCGAGTCCTTAATGCTGGTATTACCCAACAACTCTATGGTCCATTTCGAGTGGGTTTCCAGACTTACCTAAATTTAGATACAAATGAGGAAATTAGTACTGATTTCTTTTTAGAGTATTCTCGTCGAAGTTACAATGTTTTATTGCGCTATAATCCAGTACAACAACGGGGTTTAGTTGGTTTACGAATTAATGATTTTAACTGGACAGGTGCCACAGAACCCTTTGATACGTTTAGTAACAGCTGGGAGGATGATTAGGGAGGTCAGCCGTCAGCCATCAGCGGTCAGCCGTCAGCCGTCAGCTAAAAGCTCACGCTACTTGAGGTGCTTTTTAGCACAGGCTTTGGCCTTTGGCCACGCTGTGCGAACGACGCTGTGACTTTCGTGACTATTAAACCAATCCTTACCTGTTTTATTAAAAAGTTCCGTAGCGTGCGCGTAGCCCATAAGCTGATAACTGAAAGCTGATAGCTGTTCGGTGTAGCGTGCGCGTAGCGCTTAAGCTGACATAGGGAGTAGGAGTATGAAGTAGGGTGAAGCAAATCGAATGGCTCTGATAATTATCAGAAACGTTAGAATTATTTGTGTGGAAAAAGAAACCGTAAACATTCAGGTAAGCTATCAGCTAATGCCCATAAGCTGATAGCTGATAGCTGACGGCTGAATGCTTACGATAAACCCTACCCAAATTAAGCTCCTGGATAGGTTGGGCATCTCAGATGAAGACTAATAAGCATCGGTCAGTCTGTGGGAAATTCAAGCAGCGGTTAAATAATGCGATTAAACGCTGGTTTAATTCCCCTAAAAATCGTCATAGCAGCACCACACAACCGATACCTCTTTCTGTGGGAGAGCCTTATTCTCCCTACAAACCTCCCTTAACTACTCAGGGACCTAACCACAGCTACGGCGTAACTAATCATACCTGGCCCCCTGGTTATCGGCTCCAAAAGGGTAAGTACACCATCGAAACAAAACTAGGAGAAGGTGGACTGGGTATTACCTATTTAGCCCGAACTAAAAAAGGCGATCGCATTGTTATCAAAACTATCGTTAATCATGTACTCCGCCAAGATAATTTATTAGAGTATTGGAAAATTTTCGCCAATGAAGCGGTAAAATTAGCCCAATGTAGCCGTGGGAATCCTCATCTAGTCCGTTTATCTGAAGAAATCATCCGAGAAGGTGAACTGCCCTGCCTAATTATGGAATACATCGAGGGGGAAACCTTGTCGGATATAGTTAACCGGCAGGGTGTGCTCTCAGAAGAGAAAGCCTTGCTTTATATCCAGCAAATTGGTAGCGCCCTCTGGGACATTCATCAGCAAGGGTTGCTCCATCGGGATGTTAAACCCAATAACATCATGGTGGGTCACGATGGTTCTGGTGCGGTGTTGATTGATTTGGGTATTGCTACTAGGTTTGTCCCTGGGGTTACCCAAAGTCATCTTTGTGCTGTGACTCCAGGTTATTCTCCTCTGGAACAATATCAGTTCCGAGGGCAACAAGGTCCCTACACCGATGTTTATGCTTTGGCCGCTACCTTGTATGTTCTCTTAACTGGAAATGAACCAGTACCAGCTGACGAGCGGGCTGAGGGAGCTGTATTACCAGCACCAAACTATTTTAATCCCCAGATTAGCGATCGCATAAATCGAGCCATTATCCATGGCATGAATTTGGTGGCAACCGATCGCCCTCAATCTATACCAGAATTTTTAACGTTACTGGGTATTGAGTTACCAACTAATAATAGTAACTATAATAGCACAAATAACAGCAATATTCAACCACAGACAACCGCTAAAGTTGAAGACTTTTATATAGAACGTCCTCAAGATGCTGAGTGTTATCAAAAGATTTTACAACCAGGGCAGCTAATTCGGATTAAAGCACCCAAGCTGATGGGGAAAACTTTACTCAGTCATCGGATTATTGATTATGCTAAGTCTAGGGGTTATGGTACGGTTTATTTAAATCTTAATCAATTACCTTGCCATGAATTGGATGTATTTTTACAGTCGTTTTGCGTGCGGGTTGGTGATAACTTGGGCTTATCAGACCAGTTGGATAAGTATTGGAGTAAACGGTTATATAGTAAGGTAAATTGTCAACGATATTTTGAGCAGTATCTGTTAACGTCTTTATCGAGTCCTATAGTGTTGTGCTTGGATGAAGTCGATCGCGTTTTTCCTCATCCAGAAGTAGCTGGAGAATTTCTAGGGTTGTTGCGCACGTGGCATGAGGATGCGAAAAATAATCAACTTTGGAATAAATTGCGATTGATTGTAGTTTATTCTACCGAAGTTTATATTGAATTGGATATCAATCAGTCTCCTTTTAATGTGGGAGAAGCAGTAGAGTTATCGGACTTTTACTTAGATAAAGTTCAGAGTTTAGCTGGGCGTTATGGTTTAAATTTATCGATTAAATCAGCTCAAAAATTAATGGGAATGGTAGGCGGACATCCTTATTTGTTGACCCTGGCTTTCTCTACTCTTAGCAAAAATACCAACATGACCATGGAGCATCTTTTAGAAACCGCTCCGACAGAATCAGGGATTTATCGTCATCATTTGCGAGAACTTTTAAATAATCTCATTCTCCATCCCAATTTACTGGAAGCTTTCAAGAAATTACTGACAACTACTAAAGCTGTTCGTCTGGAACCTAAGGCAACCTATCTATTAGAAAGTCTGGGATTAGTCAGAGTCATCGGTAATGATTGTATCCCTAGATATAATTTGTATCGTGAATATTTTAGTAACAGGATTTTCTAGTTAGGGAGCAGTCAGCAGTCAGCAGTCAGCAGTCAGCAGTCAGCAATCAGCCGTTAGCAGTCAGCAGTCAGCAGTCAGCAGTCAGCAGTTAGCCATTGGTTGGAAAATGAAAAGTGAAAACTGATAGCACCTCAAGTAGCGTGCGCGTAGCACATAAGCTGATAGCTGATAGCTGATAGCTTCTTTATTCCCTACTCCCTTTCCTACCATGACCAACCAACCAACAATCTATCAAGTTGGGGGAAGTTTACCTCAAGATTCCACAACTTATGCTGTGCGCAAAGCTGATGACGAAATTTTTCAGGCTTTGATGGCTGGGGAATTTTGTTATGTGCTCAACTCGCGACAGATGGGGAAATCGAGTTTGCGGGTACAAACTATGAAGCGTCTCAAAAAAGCAGGAGTAGCTTGTGGTTGTATCGATTTTACCATGATTGGGAAAGAGAATATACCCATAGAGATGTGGTATTCAAGCTTGATAGTGATGCTGGTGGATGAGTTTAAGCTATCAGATAAATTTGATGAAGAGGCTTGGTTTAGAGAAACAGAGCACATCGCACCCTTGTTAGGGTTTGGTAAGTTTATTGAATCGGTATTGTTGGCAACTATTCCAGAAAATATTGTTATTTTTCTAGATGAAATTGACAGTATTATTAAGGTAGCATTTAAAGATGATTTCTTTGGCTTTATTCGCAGTTGTTATAACAAACGAGCTGAAAATCCAGTCTACAATCGGCTGAGCTTTTGTTTGCTGGGAGTAGCAACTCCAGCGGATTTGATTCAGGATAAACAGCGCACTCCCTTTAATATTGGTCGGGATATTGAACTGACTGGCTTTACCTTTGAAGAAGCGAAAACACCACTGCTCCCTGGTTTGCTAGGAAAAGTGGATAATCCGGAACAGGTGTTAGGTGAGATATTGATCTGGACAAGGGGACAACCGTTTCTGACCCAGAAGTTGTGTAAGTTAATGGTGGAGAATGCTCTGGCTTCCCCCTTATTAAGGGGGACGGGAGGGGGATCCATCGATAGCACTTCTGGAGAGGGTACCCCCCTAACCCCCCTTAACAAGGGGGGAACTTCTGGAGGGGGATCCATCGATAGCACTTCGGGATTGGGTACCCCCCTAACCCCCCTTAACAAGGGGGGAACTTCTGGAGGGGGATCCATCGATAGCACTTCGGGATTGGGTACCCCCCTAACCCCCCTTAACAAGGGGGGGACTTCTGGAGGGGGATCCATCGATAGCACTTCGGGATTGGGTACCCCCCTAACCCCCCTTAACAAGGGGGGAACTGGAGTTGGGGGAACTGGAGTTCACACAACTTCAGTTGAACAGGTCGCCCGTAGCCAGATTATTGAAAATTGGGTATCTCAGGATAAGCCAGAGCACTTGAAGACTATACGCGATCGCATTCTCAGAAATGAGCAACGAGCCAGTAGGCTGTTGGGATTGTATCAGCACGTATTAGATCAGGGTAGTCTTGCCGCTGATGGCAGTGAAGAACAGACGGAATTAAGGCTATCGGGGTTGGTAGTGGAGCTGGATGGGTATTTACAAGTTAGCAACCGGATATATGGCAGTGTTTTTGATAGGGATTGGGTTAAGCAGGAATTAGCGAGACTGCGTCCCTATTCTGAAGCATTTACCGCTTGGGTTGAGTCTGGGTGTCAGGATGAAGCTCGTTTGTTGCGGGGGGTAGCGTTAGAGAATGCTCAAGCTTGGGCGAAGGGTAAAAGTTTGAGCGATTTGGATTATCAGTTCTTAGCGGCTGGTCAGGAATTAGACCGCAGGGTATTGGCAGAAGAAAGTCGGATATTAGAGCAGGCTAATGAGACGTTAACTGAGGCTCAAAAGAAAGCGAAGCGAACCATACAGAGAGGGGGTTTAGCACTGGGTTTGTTCTCAGTTATAGCAATAATTGTGGCTGTGGTAACTGGGATCAAAGCTAGAGATAATTTTAAACAATCACAGGAAGCTAAAACAGGTGCGCGACTAGAACAACAAGGGGTTAGTATTTTACGACGCTTAGGAGGGGATAATGTTTACTATGGCGAGCGAGAGCTTTTATACTCAGCCATGGAGACTGGGCAACAGCTGTTTAACATAGTTAAAGATGGTCGTTCCCTAGATAAATATCCTGCCATCATTCCTCTGTATGCTCTACAGCAGAGTCTTAGTAAATTCAAAGAAAAGAGAAGATTTCGAGGACATGAATCCTTGGTATCAAGTGTAAGTTTTAGCCCCGATGGTAAGATTATTGCTACTGCATCATTTGACAAAACGGTCAGACTCTGGGATTTACAGGGAAAGCAATTAGCTCTGTTGAAAGGACATCAATCCTCGGTAAGAAGTGTAAGTTTTAGCCGAGATGGTAAGAGGCTTGCTACTGCATCCGACCTTACTGTGATACTTTGGGATTTAGAAGGAAATCAATTAGCACTGTTGAGAGGACATCCATCCTCGCTATTAAGTGTAAGTTTTAGCCGAGATGGTAAAAGGCTGGCTACGGCATTATCGGACAAAACGGTCAGAATCTGGGATTTACAGGGAAATCAATTAGCACTGTTGAAAGGACATCAAGATTTGGTAAGAAGTGTAAGTTTTAGCCTTGATGGTAAAACCTTGGCTACAGCATCAGACGACAAAACGGTCAGACTCTGGGATTTACAGGGAAAGCAATTAGCTCTGTTGAGAGGACATCAATTCCGGGTAAATAGTGTAAGTTTTAACCTTGATGGTAAAACCCTGGCTACGGCATCATACGACAAAACGGTCAGACTCTGGGATTTACAGGGAAAGCAATTAGCTCTGTTGAGAGGACATCAATCCTCTGTATCAAGTGTAAGTTTTAGCCGAGATGGTAAGATGCTCGCTTCTGCATCAAAGGACAAAACTGTTAGACTCTGGGATTTACAGGGCAATCAATTAGCTATATTTCAAGGACATCAAGACTCGGTAAATAGTGTAACCTTTAGCCTTGATGGTAAAACCTTGGCTACAGCATCAGACGACAAAACGGTCAGACTCTGGGATTTACAGGGCAATCAATTAGCTATATTTCAAGGACATCAATCCTCGCTATCAAGTGTAAGCTTTAGCCCCGATGGTAAGATGCTTGCTAGTGCATCATCGGACCATACCGTCAGACTCTGGGATTTACAGGGCAATCCATTAGCTCTGTTGACAGGACATCAATCCGAGGTAAATAGTCTAAACTTTAGCCGAGATGGTAAGATGCTTGCTAGTGCATCATCGGACCATACCGTCAGACTCTGGGATTTACAGGGCAATCCATTAGCTCTGTTGACAGGACATCAAGAGTTGGTATTTAGTATAAGTTTTAGCCGAGATGGTAAGATGCTTGCTACTGCATTATCCGACAATACTGTCAGAGTCTGGGATTTACAGGGCAATCAATTAGCTATATTTCAAGGACATCAAGACTGGGTAGAAAGTGTAAGGTTTAGCCCCGATGGTCAGAGGCTGGCTACGGCATCATGGGACAAAACGGTCAGAGTCTGGGATTTAGAAGGAAATCAATTAGCTCTGTTGAAAGGACATCAAGACTCGGTAAATAGTGTAAGCTTTAGCCCCGATGGTCAGAGGCTGGCTACGGCATCATGGGACAAAACGGTCAGAGTCTGGGATTTAGAAGGAAATCAATTAGCTCTGTTGAAAGGACATCAAGACTCGGTAAATAGTGTAAGCTTTAGCCCCAATGGTAAAACCCTCGCTACGGCATCAGACGACAAAACGGTCAGAGTTTGGGATTTAGAAGGAAATCAATTAGCTCTGTTGAAAGGACATCAAGACTCGGTAAATAGTGTAAGCTTTAGCCCCGATGGTAAAACCCTCGCTACGGCATCATCGGACCATACGGCCAGACTCTGGGCCGTTGAAGATTTAGATGAGATGCTAGCTAGGGGCTGTAAGTTGCTTGAAAATTACTTTGTGGAGAATTTTCAAGCTTTAGAAAGCTTAAGCTCATGTCAAGATTCAGTTAACAAAGCAGCAGTAGCTCCCGGTCTTGTCAAACAAGGTGAGAAGTTAGCTAAAGAAGGTAAATTAATCAAAGCCTTATCTCTCTATAAAGAAGCACAACAACTAGATCTAAATCTAAAAATTGATGCTAATTATTGGAACAACCTCTGTTGGGATGGTAGCCTCCATGGATATGCTGTTGAGGTGATGGATGCCTGTGAAAAAGCAGTAGCAAAAGAACCTGAAAATGGATTCTTTAAGAGGAGTCGTGGTCTGGCTAAAGCTCTGACTGGGGATAAAGCAGGAGCAATATCAGATTTTCAGGTATATGTAGACTCGACCGACAATGATGAGTGGAAAGCACAACCGCAAAAATGGATAGATGACCTCCGGGCTGGTAAGAATCCTTTTACGGAAGAGGTGTTGAAGGATTTACTTGAGGAGTGAGGGAAAGTCAGAAGTTAGAAGTCAGAAGTCAGAAGTCAGAAGTCAGCGGTCAGCGGTCAGCGGTCAGCAGTCAGCGGTCAGCAGTCAGCGGTCAGCGGTCAGCAGTCAGCGGTCAGCGGCCAACTTTTTGGCATAGGCTTCGACACCAATGTTATTCACAAGCTGAACGCGATCGCGTGTGCGTAGCACATAAGCTGATAACTGAACGCGATCGCGTGCACGTAGCGCATAAGCTGATAACTGATAGCTGTTCGCGTAGCGTGCGCGTAGCGCATAAGCTGATAGCTGATAGCTGATAGCTGATAACTGATAGCTGATAGCTGATAGCTGTTCGCGTAGCGTGCGCGTAGCGCATAAGCTGATAGCTGATAGCTCCCTTTGTTACAAAATTTTTCAAAATATGTTATAATATAAGATTATTTGTGCTACACTATAACAGTGGGCGCTGAGACGCCCAGAGTCAAGAGCTAGCCCGGTGAAAGTCCAAAATCGACGGGCTAGCTCTGGCTCTCCAATCACAAGGAGATACTTTTATGATGACGTATTCAGAACGGCTTCATCCATGGGTGGTCATGCGACTGTTACCCAAGATGCAGCGGGTAGTTGTTGCTCGCTTCCGCAATCGGTCGGATGCAGAGGGACATTTGTGGGCTTTGAAAAGATTAATGCCTGATGCGGAATTTATAATTATTTTTGATGTCGGTAATAATAATCCGATGGATGAAGAATCCTAGAAAATTACATGCATCTTGGTGGAATGGGCATCTTGCCCGTTCCACACTGAATACTGATAGCTGTTAGCGTAGCGTGTGCGTAGCGCTTAAGCTGATAGCTAAACATACGGCGGTTTGCATAACTATCAAGTACACTGACTTTTATCCCTATTCCCTATTCTCTATTCCCTCTTCCCTGCTCCCTGCTCCCTGCTCCCTAAAACCTAGATATTTGTACCTCACAAGTCGTAGAATTGCTATCAAACATCATGCTAGTATTAAAATCTTGCGCCCTAATCTTATTCACAACTTGTTTGATTAGTTTTTCTTGGGCAGGCTTGGCTTTATTTACTCGGCCTAACGGAATCCCAAATGGTGTGCGGATTCTGTCTGTCTTATGGACGCTATTAATAGTTCTACAGGTCAGTACCATCGTTCTTACTGAAGAAACCAATCTAATCCTAAGTTTAATGGGACTGAGCATCTATATCAGCTCACTAGTTTTGTTTTCGTGGACAGTTAAAACAACTAAGGAAAAGCCTTTGTCTCTTTGCTATTCCGATGATTTACCAAACCACATCTTTACCACTGGCCCCTATAAATTCATTCGTAATCCCTTTTACACATCCTACTTACTCTGTGTGCTAGGTGGTGTTTTTGTTACTAATCAACTCTGGCTAATAATCATAGTAGTAGTAATCTTTGTACCCTACTATCAAGTTGCTCGCCAAGAAGAAGCTAAATTTTTAGCTAGTAGTTTTGCGGCTGACTATAAAGTGTATAAAGAAAACACAGGAATGTTTTTACCTAAGTTATGGCCTCAATCACAAGGTTAAAAGTTTACATATGACAATCCCACACTATAACGATCTCGGCGGTGCGATTCGTGGGGTCTGCCATGCTTGGTGTAAAGAGCAAGGCTATAGCAATCCCTTTTGTCGCAATGGGGAGTGGTGGGCGTATCCCCCTAATGGCGTCATGCCTATCCAAATCAAAACAGTGATGGGAAAAAGTTGCCAGCGCCCAGTTCGACTCGGGCGATTGATTCTGTTTCTATATCCCGATGGATCCTTAGCTCCTGAGCCTGAGTTAGCTCTTGATGTGACAATTTTCAAATAACAGTGTCCTACTCCCGACTCCCGACTCCCGACTCCCGACTCCCGACTCCCGATTCCCTATTCCCTACTCCCTTCTATTCAAAATGGCCACAACCGTTGCAGCAATCGCCAAATTTTAACCACTAGCTCTTCTATCCAAAGTATGGTGATGTCTAACCACTCCAACACTCGTTCTAAAGGATGCTTAATATATCCTTCTGGAGTTGCTTGAGTTTCAATCCAGTCTTGATCTGGCTCTAGATCACTAGAGTTTTTAGAGTTAGCGATCGCACTATTTTCTTCTCCCTTAGATCCGTTAACCTTGGTGCTACCAGAGTTAACAACTGCTAGCGGTTGATCTTGAGATTCTTTGGGAGTAGTTTTTCCTAAATTATCCTGAATTTGGGACAGGTCTGGTGATTTATCAGTTTTAGAATTTCTCTTCTGGCTGATCGATGGTCTTGCTTTAACTTTTGAGGATTTATTTCTCGATATAATCAGCTTACCTGGAGCCTTTAGTAAGTGCAGGTATCGCTTAAAGAGGGTCCAAATAGACTTTTCTGACTTCACAGGAATCTTGCTGTTGAATCCTTCGGGTAACTGATGTCTATTATATTTAAGATTAGCAACCGGTAATTCTGCCTGATTTCCGGAGTTGGAGGTTGAGGCAGAGAAATTTTGGGAGTGGTCAGATCCATCTGGATTGCCCCATAAATCATTATCGGTTAACCAAGGCTCCAATTCATCTGATTTAGACCCAGATGGTGTTGAGGTGGATGATCTTAATGAGGGGGAAAGTGGAGGGGAATTATCTCCTGATAGCTGATGGGCTTCTGGGTATAAATTATCCCTGTTTCCTCCTGGTAAAACCTCTCCAGAACCAGAAGCAATTTCAGATTGGTCTGAGGAACTACTCAAACTAAAATTAGATGCTTTTCTACCAAAGAAATAGTCAATCGCAGCATAGATTAAGCTTAAAATTTTAAGTCGGTTAGTGTCAGACCCAACCGTTACCTCCTCTGAGCTATCACCCTTAATAAATGGTTTTTGTAGGGCTTGCCTCAGCTTAACCACCACTTCAGACCCTGGTAATAATTGGTGTGATTCCAGTTCTAGCAATTTGTTATCCAGGAAAGTTAATAGGTCTTGAATTGGGCTAGAAGGTGATAGCTGGAATGGTTTGGGTTTAGGTTGTCGGTGATTAGAGGTGGCTGATTTACCCTTGGAAACAGCTCGAATGATCCTCGATTCCCCGAAAAGATTAATTGCGATCGCTACAGGACTAGTTTGCACCCAGGCCATTAATCGCCAGAATAGCCTGATGGGTGGCAAAATAGGGGGGTGATCTAAGGTAGCAAGGGAAGGGGATGCTTTTTTGCCATCTAACGAGTGGGCTAAACGCCATTTACGCATTAAGTCAGCCACCTCCCAGCTAATTCTGGATGCTAGTTTTTGCTGCTGCTGGGGTGTCAATATATCCAGAATTTGGTTTTGCACTGTCACCAGCACTAGACCCCGGTTGTCCAATAAACAAGCTACTCCCTGAATCAGCATATGCTCATTAGTCGGGGCTTGAGCTGGGGTTTGATTTGGAGTTGCCCATTCTCCTGCGGTTACAGCTTGCCCATTATTTAGGCTGACAGGTTGCCCGTTATTTAGGGATGTTCCCCTTTGCCGTTCGATTAGGATAGGTTGCCCGTTATTTAGGGTAACAGCTTGCCCATTAGACGGTCTTAGGTTGTCTAGACCAAGTTGAAGGTTAAAGCTGCCAAGGTTCAACTCTTGTAAGACTCGCTGAATTGCTGTATCTGCTTCTGGCGGTGTTTCCTGGGTCTGGGCGTGGCTAAATGTCCTTAATTGGGGCAATCCAGCTTTTACTGAAGAGGAGATTTGACGCCCAGCCGATAAACTAGCTTGCACTAGCAGGTAAACCGGATAAAGTAAAATTTGTCCTCCCCATACCGCTGCAACCTTTAAATGCCGTGTTGTACGTTCAATTTGGTCAACAAACCGTTGAGATTGTCGATTGATAAAGTTAAACAATCTACTGCGATAGGGACCTTTGGCAGGGGAAGACATGATGGTTATTGCTTGGGTGAGGGATTAGCTATAGCGATTTGTATCTCGATTGTGAACACACTTATTGCAGGAAAAGGCAAAAGGCAACAGGCAACAGGCAACAGGCAACAGGGGCAAGAGCTCCTCAATTTTATTGTCCAATAAAAAAAGAGCTTTTAGGTTTACATCTCAAATACAAACGCGCTTATCAGCCTGATCGACATTTAAGCTGCATCTATACCAGGAACTGGTTATTGGTTGACAGTTGACGGCTAGCGCTCATAGCACTACCCATTAAGCTGTTTGACATTGATACAAGCTCAAAAGCTGTTGTAGTCAACTTTTAGGTGCGACCCGTGGCGAATTTAATTCTTCATGGGTCAAGGGCACCTTTGCCTCTAGCATGCATGCCTCTTGCCTTGCGCGTAGCGCTATAACTTTCAATAAACCACCAATAACAAATTAATCATAGTCGGTGCCATTGATTTTAGGGAAAATTTGACTAATCTTATTCCAATTACTTAAACCCAATGGATCAGATTAGGATTATTGATGGAATTAATCATGCGATCGCAAAACTCCGTGCTTTAACTCAAACAAATGTTCAGCAGGGTTGGCGATACTGTAATGAAGATATTCCTTACCCTGTGGCCACTCAACCAGAGTGCTGGGAGAATTGGTCAATAGCCCAACGTAATGACAAGGATTACATTACTTGGTCTGCTGGCAGACAAGTGATCTGGTTGAGTCAACGATTCCTAGTGCCCCAGGATTTGCAGGGCTATCCTTTAGCTGGCTTAGGATTACGTTTGGTATTGACGTGGTGGGCAGAATCGGCTGAGATTTTTGTCAACGGTCAGCTGGTACAAGAAGGGGATTTGTTTGATTCCTCCACACGGATGCTGCTAACTTCAACAGTCGTGCCAGGGGAAGAGTTTGCCGTAGCCCTAAGGTTGGTTAGTCCTGGTCATGATATCGGGGGATTAATGCGATCGCAAATCCTCTACGAAGCCACCAATCATGATATCGATCCAGGCTTTGTAGCTGATGAATTGGCTGTCTTACAAAAGTATAGCGCTAACTTTGAACCCGAAAAATTAGCGACTCTAGCTAAGGCTGTGGCTGAGATTAATTGGGATATGGTTTCACAGCCGACAGAATTTATGCGATCGCTTACCCGATTGCGCCAACAACTCAGTACAATTGAGAATTCAAACTTCAGAATTCAAAATAGTCAAAACTCTATCCAAATGCTAGGTCATGCTCACCTTGATCTAGCTTGGTTATGGCCAGTGAGCGAGACCTGGGACGTAGCTGTGCGTACCTTTGAATCAGTATTAAAGCTACAGCAAGAATTTCCAGATTTCACCTTTTGCCATACCACACCTGCCCTTTATGCCTGGATAGAGCAGCATCGCCCTGACTTATTTAAAGCGATTAAACAACAAGTGGCTGCTGGTCGCTGGGAAATTGTGGGGGGGATGTGGGTAGAACCGGAATTAAATTTAATTGATGGTGAATCAATTGTCCGACAAATCCTCTATGGTCAACGTTACGTCCAGAAAACCTTCGGTCAGTTAACCACAGTGGCATGGGTAACCGATAGTTTTGGCTTCTGTTGGCAACTACCTCAATTGCTCAAACAGGGTGGAATTGACTACTTCGTGACCCAGAAGCTGCACTGGAACGATAGCACCAAATTTCCCTATGGTGCTTTCTGGTGGCAGTCTCCCGATGGCAGTCAAATCTTCAGCCTAATGTCTCCCCCTAACGTTGCTGGTGTTATGGATACAAATCCCATTACTATGGCAAGCTATGCCATTGATTGGGAAATTCAAACTTCACTCAAGGAGGCATTTTGGTTACCTGGTGTGGGAGATCATGGCGGTGGTCCCACCAGGGATATGTTACAAGTAGCAAGACGTTGGCAACAATCCCCATTCTTCCCAAAGCTGGAATTTACCACGGCCAGTGAGTATTTGTTGTTCGCGAAGCGTGGCCTTTTGGCCAAGGTTAGCAGGTTGAAGGTTGCAAGTTGTGTTGAGAACCTTAGTGTCGGAAGTGTCGGAAGTGTGGGGAGAGAAGAAAGCAGAACAGAGCAGAGGGGAGGGGGGAAAGGCCAAAGCCAAACCACTAAAGAGATTCCGGTCTGGAATGATGAACTATATCTAGAATTCCATCGGGGTTGCTATACCACTCACGCTGACCAAAAGCGCTATCTACGTCGTTGTGAGGGATTGTTGTACCAAGCAGAACTGTTTGCAGCCCTAAAAACCATTGCGACAGGACAAGCGTATCCTAAGACTGAACTAGAGGAAGCCTGGAAAAAGGTGTTATTTAATCAGTTCCACGATATATTACCAGGAACATCGATTCCGGAAGTCTTTGTAGACGCTAATCAGGCTTGGCAGGAAGTAGAGGAGGTGACGGGAGATATATTGGAGGAATCCTTAAATGCGATCGCATCCAAGATCACCCTGCCACCACCACCAAAACCCAATGCTCAAGCGATTATTGTCTTTAATCCTCTCAATTGGCAGCGTTCAGAAGTAATTGCGATTTCTTTAGCTGTTTCGTTACCTGTTTCTATACCGGTCGAGTCAATCGAATGGGAAGTGTATGACTGTTTTGGGGAAAAGATAGTCTCTCAAGTTAGCCACGATCAAGCCCAAGATATCCCAAACCATGACAATAACAATGAAAATCTCTCCTATTCTCAAATAGAATTGCTGTTTCTAGCCAGTAATATTCCTTCGGTAGGATATCGTGTTTTTTGGTTGTGCAGCAATGATGTGGAGTTGACCATAGAGCTATCTCCCGATTCCCGATTCCCGATTCCCGATTCCCTCCTGGGAGGGGTTAGGGCGTGTTTTCAAAGTTTTCCGCAAGATTTAGATCCCCCCCAGCCCCCCTTAATAAGGGGGGAGCCAAACTCAAAGTCCCCCGAGCGAGCAATCCCTCGCTCGGGGGATTTAGCCCCCCAGCCCCCCTTAATAAGGGGGGAGCCAAACTCAAAGTCCCCCTTTTTTAAGGGGGATTTAGGGGGATCTCCGAGTTTGAAGACATGCCCTAGGGGTGGGTACCGATTCCCGATTCCCAATTCCCGATTCCCGATTCCCGATTCCCGATTCCCGATTCCCGATTCCCGATTCCCGATTGAAGATTTAGTCTTAGAGAATCAATACCTACGAGTAGTGGTAGACCCAGAAACTGGAGATTTGAGTAGTGTCTTCGATCAGGTTAATCAGCGGGAAGTGCTTAGTGGTCCTGGAAATCAGCTACAAGCTTTCGAGGATAGTGGTCAATATTGGGATGCATGGAATATAGACCCAAATTATGCTGACCATCCTTTGCCGAGCACTGAGCTGATCGGGATCGAGTGGGTTGAAACAGGAGTATTGAGTCAGCGTTTGCGAGTGGTGCGTCGGCTGATGCGATCGCAATTTTGTCAGGACTATATCCTCTCAGCAGAATCCCCAGTCCTCAAAATTGCCACTACCGTAGACTGGCAGGAACGCCATGTATTAGTCAAAGCTGCTTTTCCATTAGCCATTGATGCCGATTATGTGTCCTATGAGATGCCTTGTGGGGTAATTAAACGTTCTACTCGACCCCAAACCCATGCTGAGCAAGCTAAATGGGAAGTACCTGCTCTGCGTTGGGCAGACTTGAGTGATCAAACCTATGGTGTCAGTTTGCTCAATGATTGCAAATACGGTTATGATGCCCAGGCGTCCCAATTACGTCTAACATTGCTTCGCTCTCCGACGTGGCCCGATCCTGAAGCTGATCAAGGCATCCACCAATTCACCTATGCTCTTTATCCTCATCAAGGCAATTGGCGTTTTGCAGATACAATTCACCTAGCATACCAGCTTAACTTACCATTTCTAAGTTTACTTTGGTCTCCCCCCAATAGTTCTGTTGTCAGTAATAATGTCAGTAATAATAGTCAACCTTCTTTACCATCAACCGGACAACTATTAAATTTGTCAGCCAAGACTCTAATTTTAATGGCACTTAAACAATCCGAAGATATCCCTGATCAATGGATTCTCAGGTGTTATGAATCTCATGGGGAATCAGCGAATTTATCCTTAGTGAGTGATTTGGGATTAAAAGTAGTTCACCCAGTTGATTTATTGGAAAGACCTGTGAGTTTATCAGAACCATCACCGGATGGAAAAGTAGTTCAGATAGAGCCTTGGAAAATAAGTAGTTTTGCAGTTAGATTAATAACCTAGAAGGGAGTCGGGAGTCGGGAATCGGGAATCGGGAGTCGGGAGTCCGGAGGTAAGCTATCAGCTATCAGCGTGTCGCGTATCAGCTATCAGTTATCAGCTAAAGGCTGAGGGCTGAGGGCTGAGGGCTGAGGGCTGAGGGCTGACCACTGACCGCTGAATCCTTACCTATTTTCTAATCTGCACTGGCATAATCAAATAGGTCATCTTCAATCCCCCTAGAGGCATAAAAATCACAGGACTATTAGCTTCATTCATCTGCATTTTAATCTCAGAGGTAGAAAGGGCTTTTAAGCCATCAATTAAGTACTTAACATTAAAAGCAATTTCCAAACTATCACCCGATATTTCTACTTCCATTGACTCCCGACCACTACCCAAATCTTTTGCCTCTACCGAGAGGTGAAGCCGCTGGTTAACACTATCGATATTAAACTTGACAATATTATTTTTCTGATCAGCCAACACTGCAATCCGTTCTACTGCACTCAGTAATTGACGGCGATCGAGAATGAGCTGACGCTCAAAGTGTTTGGGAAGCAGCTGATGATAGGAAGGGTACTGTCCTTCCAAAGTTCGGCTTGTTAAACGCTGTTCTCCCCCTTGACAAACAATCTGACCAGGTTCAAACTGAATCGCAATAATATCTTGAGCTTCAGCCTTAGATACTATCCGCTCCAACTCCCTTAACGCTCTAGCTGGTAAAGTAAATTCTAGGGGGAAATCATGATCATCCAATTCTTGGGTAGCTTCAGTCGTTGCACTTTCCTCTATTGTGCGATTAGTTTCCACAACTGCTAGTCGGTGACCATCGGTAGCAGCAAATTCCAATTTGTCCGACTGTACAGTAAGGTGAACCCCCGTCAACACTTGCTTAGTTTCATCAGAACTGGTGGCAAATAAAGAACCCTGCAATCCAGCCTTTAAGACTTCTACAGGAATATGAACCGCAACGGATGTGTTAACTTCCGGCAGTTCGGGGAATTCCTCAGAACTCATGCCTCGAACCTGATAACGTCCGGTAGCCGAGGTTAAGGTCACAATCAGGCTATCACTGTCTGTTCCTGTCCCATCATCCTCTAGAGTAATTTCCCCTGAAGGTAGACGGGAGACAATATCATTGAGCAGTTTGGCTGGCAGCGTAATTTCCCCTCCTGTCTCAACGTCAGCATTAAAGCTAGTCTGGATACCCACGCTCAGGTCGAAAGCAGTTAGTAGCACCCGCTGATTTTTTTGGTCTGCTTCTAACAAAACATTACCCAGCACAGGATGAGTAGGGCGAGAAGGGACTACCCGACTCACTAGTGAAAGGTTTGTATTGAGGTCACTTTGACTGCAAACCAGTTTCATGATTGGTTTTCTAATGGGGCTTGCTTTAGCAAAAAACTATAGTACTCGATTACTAATCTTTCTACAAAACCACCTCAAAAACCTAAGTATTCAGTGGTCAGTAGTCAGCGGTCAGTGGTCAGTGGTCAGCGGTCAGTGGTCAGCGGTCAGTGGTCAGCGGTCAGCGGTCAGCGGTCAGCGGTCAGCCTTTAGCTGATAGCTGATAGCTGATAACTGATACCTGATAGCTGATAGCTAATGACTGATAGCTGATAACTGATAGCTGATAACTGATAGCTGATAACTGATAGCTGATAACTGATAACTGATAGCTGATAGCTGATAGCTGATAACTGATAGCTGAATACTAATTGGGCTAGTAATCCATTTGTGGAAAAAGTTGTGGAAAAATTCGGTGATTTTTCCACAGAGCATTTATACTCAGAAGCCAGATATTCCAGCAGTAGACTCGATCATAACATCAAGCTCAAGGGGTTAATTAATAAACTTTAATTAATAAACTTTAGTTAATATAGTGTTTTCTAGGCTAATCAGGTACAGAGTATTTTTTCCCTGTTCCCTATTCCCTATTCCCTATTCCCTATTCCCTATTCCCTATTCCCTAAAAGCCAGGACAAAATTACCTCAAACGTCGCTGATAATTGCTATAAACACGCTTTATTTTTGGTTTTGACTCCTGGCTGTCAGATTTATGCGATCGCTTAACTGAGAAAGTTTCTGAGCTAACTCATCATCTTTTTCCCGCAGCTGAGTTATTTTATCGCAGCTGTACATGACTGTCGTGTGGTCTTTGCCCCCAAATTCTTCCCCAATTCGGGGTAGGCTCAATTCTGTATGCTGCCTCATCAGATACATTCCAATTTGCCTAGCCCAACTAATTTCTCGCCTCCGAGAGCTACTTTTTAAGTCTTCCACTGAAAGATTAAAAGTATCAGATATAGTACTTAAAATCACTTCAGGAGAAGCTTGAATCTTCTTGGTCGGTGGGTTCAAAATCGGTGCAATATTTTCCACATTCATCGCTAACCCCGCAATCGATATATAAGTCACAGCTCTAGTTAAAGCTCCCTCTAATTCTCTAATGTTAGAGGTGTAGCTAGCAGCAATGTACTCAACCACGTCGTGGGGTAGACGTATATTTTCGTCCTCTGCCTTTTTTTGCAAAATAGCCATCCTAGTTTCCAAATCCGGTGGCTGAATATCAGCGATTAGCCCCATAGAAAAGCGGGAACAAAGGCGTTCTTCCAAGCTATTAATCTGATGAGGAGGACGGTCTGATGCCAAGACAATTTGTTTGCCAGCTTCGTGCAAAGTATTGAAGGTGTGGAAAAACTCTTCCTGAGTATATTCCTTACCTTCAATAAACTGAATATCGTCTACCAAAAGTACCTCAGCTGTCCGATAATGTTCTCGGAAACTCTGGAGACTATCCTCGCGAATAGCAGAAATTAAATCATTAGTGAACTGCTCAGTAGAAACATAAAAAATTTTAGAGTCTGGGTTATTCTCCAAGCGGTAATGACCAATTGCCTGCATTAAGTGAGTTTTGCCTAAACCAACACCACCACAAAGAAACAGAGGGTTAAACTCCCGTCCTGGATACTCCCCTACCGCCAAAGATGCAGCATGAGCCATGCGATTATTAGGACCAACCACAAAGCGAGAGAAAACATGCTTAGGATTTAACTTAGACCGTCTTGGCTGGTTTTTAAAGGTATTTTGGGAATGATTAGTGGCTACGGTAAATGACCAGGAAAAGTCAACATCACCAGTCATTGAGTTATTGTCTCCTATAGCTGTTGTGAAGTGAATTTCCACTGGTTGACCTAAAATATCTTCCACGACATCAGCAATTGTTTTAACGTAATACTTCTGCAACCAATTTCTGGAAAAGGGATTGGGAGTGCGAATCACCAAGCAGTTATTGTCAAGCTCTTGAGCGCTAGTTGTTTCGAGCCAAGTTTCAAAGGTGGGCTGACTCAGTTGTAGTTTGAGACGTTCTAATACCTGAATCCATAGTTGTTCTGGGGAAATTTTCACCGTTTTTCTTCTATCGTAGTCAATGGTTTCTAAGCTAGATGTCATGAGCAACAGCCCAGACCAAAAGAATAAAAATTCCTTTCCCTATATCCAACCCCCCAAAACGGTTTACCGATTTTCAGCATATAAAGGTACTGTTTGAGCATTTGATCGAATAAGCTTGACGGATATAGACGTTTGGTTTTTACTATGGCGAGTGAAACACTACAAATTGCTCAGTTAGGCAACCCGATTTTACGGCAGCACACTAAGCGAGTAGATAATTTGCTAGATGAACGCCTTCAACAACTGATTGATCACCTGATAGCAACTGCTACAGCGGCCAATGGGGTTGGCATTGCAGCACCCCAAGTATCTCAATCCTATCGTTTGTTTATCGTAGCGTCTCGTCCGAATTTAAGGTATCCCCACGCACCGTTGATGGAACCAACGGCTATGATTAATCCTGCCATTATTAGTCACGACACTGACATGGTTAAGGACTGGGAGGGGTGTCTGAGTATTCCCGGAATTCGAGGGTTAGTACCCAGGTATACTAGAATTGAGGTGGAGTATACTAATCGGTATGGTCAGTGTCAGCGGCAACAATTAACAGACTTTGTAGCCAGGATATTTCAGCATGAATATGACCATCTTGAGGGAATTGTATTTTTAGACCGAGTGGAGAGTACCGAAGAGATGATGAGTGAGGAAGAATATCAGAAGCAGATTATCCATAACTTATAGCAGTTGTCAAATCCTTTACTCACTAATTTTCAAATCGCTACAATCTATTGATACTGGACAGTGCGAAGTTCTGTGGTCGGTTGAGTGGTTGAATTACCCCTAAGAAAAGAACACCCCGATCGCGCCTAGGGACGAGAATGTTCCAAACGGGCTGAATCAGCAAAACTCAGCCCGTTAGATTATGGCTCTATATCGTCGAGTCGAGCAAATCTTAGTTGAACTGCACCCTATGTTTGCATGTTTTGCCACCTTCGAGTGGTTTGTGTTGCTGCTATGGGGAGTGCTCTTATACACGCTGTTCATTGTTAAAAAGAGCCAGAGAACATTACTCACAACATTACACTCACGACTAGAGGTAGTAATTATGGTCAAAGAAATTGAAGTACAAGCTAGTAGTGGTAATGTGTTTGCCGATTTAGGTTTAGAAAACTCTGACGAATTAATCGTTAAAGCAGAACTGGCTCGTAAGATTAGTAGTATTATTGCCAAGCAGGGTATGACACAAGCTGCGGCGGCAAAGGTTTTAGGAGTAGATCAGCCTAAAGTGTCCGCACTTATCAATGGTAAGTTGGCGGGTTTTTCAATTGTGCGGCTGTTTCGCTTCTTAAACGCTTTGGGTCAAGATGTGGAAATTGTGTTGACACTCCCCGTCATGGAAGAACGGGGATTCTTAGTTCTTCGACATGCCTTAAAATTAGCTATCCGTCAAAGGTAATATTTAAGCCGAATATCCGTTGAAAAAAACCAAATACCTAGCTTAATTTAACTAACCCCAGTGGGCTTGTCTCCCTAAGCGTTGATTTTGCTCAGTTTCCGTGTGCCCCACGGTACTTTTTAGTTTTTAAAGTTTGCTTTACTGGTTTTCGGTATCTGTTAGGATCCATACGTTTTTAATGAGGTTTTTCGCGCCTCACGTGCTAACATCGCTTTACGTCGTGGGGTTTATGACAGTACCGACGAATCCTGTCTGTGCTAGGCCACTCTTTGATTATAACAGATTACTTGAAAGCCGCCGAACGAAGGACGGGGCTTGAAACCCCTTTTTTTGGTCAAAACCAAACCATTATCTCACCCTGTGGCTCGAAGACTAGTGTCGTGAACTAGCTGATGCTGAAGTAGAGTTATTCAGATAGTTCACTGTACTACATCCGCTCCAGTACCTGAATTCCGAGTAAATACAATCCCAGTTTCAGAGTTCTAGCAGTCAAATCACATAGCAGCAGACGGGATGTGCGTTTGGGTTCTTCGGCTTTCAGTACAGGGCATTGGTCATAGAATTGATTAAACTTCTGGCTCAATTCAAACAAATACTGACAAAGGCGATTCGGCATCAATTCTTTCTCAACTTCACCAAGAACCTCATTCAGTTGCAATAACTTCTTCCCTAGCACCAATTCTGGGTTTTCTTGCAACAAAATTTTGGCATCGGTTCCCAGTTGCTCAAAATCAATCTCCCCTTTGCGGCTAATTCCCTGAATGCGGACATAGGCATAAAGCATATATGGTGCCGTATTGCCCTGGAGTGCCAACATCTTATCAAAGCTGAATATATAGTTGCTGGTACGATTTTGACTAAGGTCAGCATACTTAACTGCACTCATGCCTACAACTTTGGCAACATGCTCTTTAAATTCCTCAGTTTCCTCCCGACCTTCTTGCTTCAGTCTCGATTCTAAATCAGCACCAGATCTTGCGATCGCTTCATCCAACAAATCCCGCAACCGCACTGTTTCCCCAGACCGCGTTTTCAGCTTTTTGCCATCTTCCCCCAGAACCAAACCAAAAGGAACATGAACGACTTCAACATTTTCTGGAAGAATACCAGTCCGCCGAGCCACCTGAAATACCTGCGCAAAATGATTTGCTTGTCCGGAATCAGTAACATATATAATCCTTTGAGCCTGGTCTTGCTCAGTCCGGTAGCGCAGTGCAGCTAAGTCAGTGGTGGCATAGTTATAGCCCCCATCAGATTTTTGCACAATCAACGGCAGAGGCTCACCATCTTTATTTGTAAACCCCTCAAGGAAAACACATTTCGCTCCCGAGTCTTCCACTAACAAGCCAGACTTGTCTAAATAGTCCACCACCTCTGGCAGCAAGGTATTGTAAAACGATTCCCCCCTTTCGGTGAGCTGAATATCCAGCAAATCGTAGATAATCTGAAACTCCCGCCGAGATTGGTCACACAGTAGTTGCCAAGCACGGCGGCTATCGGCTGCACCAGATTGGAGTTTAACAACTTCGAGTCTAGATGCTTCCCGAAATTCCTCATCTGCATCAAACCGTTGTTTAGCTTGCCGATAAAGGGTAACTAAATCTCCCAAATCCAGGGCATCAGCTGTAGTCAAAGCACTTGGGTAAGCTTCCCTAAGATAAGTGATCAACATCCCAAATTGGGTTCCCCAATCTCCCACATGATTCAAGCGCAGTACATTTTGACCCCGAAATTCTAAGATCCGGGCAATCGAATCCCCAATAATCGTTGAACGTAGATGTCCCACATGCATCTCTTTAGCAATATTGGGAGAAGAAAAATCAACAATGACCTGTCGAGGGGCTGGAGCGACTGCTACTCCTAGACGTGGGTCAGTGTGAATCTCCCTTAGCCGTTCTTCCAAGTAAGCAGGTTTTAAGCTCAAATTAATGAAGCCTGGACCAGCAATAGTCGGGCTCTGACATATCTCAGCCACATCTATATACTGCAACAAAGATTCTGCGATCGCTCTTGGCGGCTGTTTCAAACGTTTGCTCAAAGCCAAGGCCACATTAGACTGATAGTCACCAAATTTGGGATTGCTGGCAGGTACCATCATTGGATCTACCCCTGCCACGTCAGAACCGAAGGCAGCAGTTAAGGCTTGAGTGAATTGAAGTCTAAGTTGTTCAACAATGGATTTCATGGTGCCAGTGCAAAGGGCTCTTCACTAATCTTGCCTCTGAATGGTAACAGCCACTACTTACGGATTAATCCTGGAAATAACCGGACAATTACTTTGACACTCCCCGTCCTAAAGGCGTGGGGATTCCTAGATCAACGAGCCGCCTTAAACCGTCGTGTTCTAATCTTTGACGCCGCCAAAAACTAGACAGTACTTAAACCAAGAACCCGTCAAGACCAAGTTCCTAGTCAATTCACGACAGACCCAGAGGGCGATTCTCCTTAAGCGTTTAGTTACTTAATAGGAAGTGCCTTAAAAAGTCCGTTTCCCTTCCTTTTCACTTGGTTCCGGTGTGCCCCACCGTACCGTTTCTTTTAAAGTGTGATTTTTCTGGGTTCACACACCAACGGTTAATTGATGATTGGGTTTTTGAAGAGGATTTTCCCTGCCCTCTAGGCATTATTATTTTAAGGTCAATAAGTTACGGGTCTCTCTCCCGGCTCAGCCTCGGTTTTTCAACCTGTACCTACTTTAGTATACATTGCTTAAGGGCTATGATTCCGGAATCTTTCAGAGATTTCTTTTACGGCGGCTGAAGCCGCTATAAACTTTCATCCCGGAGATGAAACCTTAGAAGAGTGGAGCCTTATTTGACGAGTTTTAACCAAAGGTGCGCTTTCCGTTCGCCGTAGGCGAAGCTTCGCGAACGGCGAATTAAATGCGCCACGGGTCGCACCTCTTTTATGCATAGCCTGCCGACTATAAAGGCGACCCTCTGAATGCGGTAACTTTTGACCCGCTCACTTTGTGGCGGGGCTTTCAGTTGTTTGATTCCTAGTAAATCCAGGTGAATTGCCCGTTTCACTGGGAAGCATCGGAGCAATTATACCAACCTGCACTTAAACGACCAACCGACACGCCCCTGTTAATGTATGTATCTAAATATACAATAATTACTTAATAATTCTCCCGACTCCTGACTGCCCACTGCCCACTGCCCACTGCCCACTGCCGACCTAAATCTAAAAAACCTACCACTGTGACCTCAGAGCTTACCCCTCTTCCCTTGGTCAGACCTCGGAAACGGATTCAAAAAAAAATTTTTTAATTCTAAAACCCTTGTCATGCCTAGGTTTCAAGAATTTATTCCCAACAAAGTTTCGGGTTTAGGTTGACAAACCCTTTTTTACCCTGTAAATTAGTAAATGGCGATGAGGAAAGCCAAGCGCACCGCACCGCCCCGAACCAAGAAAAATCTATAGTTTGAGAGCCAATATACGGTCGCTACTCGTCAAGAAATTTTCAATTTAGTCTGACCTAATTATAGGACAGATTAGCTAAAACTAAAACCTAAAATTCCGAACTGGTTCGAAGTTAACTGTTTAAGTTGACTAAGGGTCAGGGAAAGAAAAAAACTGAGTACCATGGAGAGTTTGATCCTGGCTCAGGATGAACGCTGGCGGTATGCTTAACACATGCAAGTCGAACGCCCCTTCGGGGGAGTGGCGGACGGGTGAGTAACGCGTGAGAATCTGCCTTCGGGNTATCTTCCCGAGTATAGTCCTGATTATAACTTAATTGAATTGGTTTGGCATTCAGCAAAAGAATATATTGCCAATCGAGTTTTCAAATCAATTGAAGAATTAGAATGTTTGTTAAATCATCTTTTAAATGAAGGAGGGTTAATTATAAAATGGGTACGAAAAATAAAAAACAAAGGCAATGCTGTTATCACAGTTTAAATGCGCAACAGCTTAGTAACAGTTAGTTCTAAACAGCTGGTAACATTAGTTACTGAATTCCTAAACACAGATGGGACGACAGCTTAAAAAACTGGAGTTTAAAAAACTGGCATCCGGGAAGCAGTCACCCTTACTCTAGGTCTGGTAACCATTAGCCTAAAGCTGAAAGCCCATGGGGGAAAGAGCCTTGGTGCTTCCCTGGCACAAATTGCCCGGATTGGGTAGAATCAGTGACGGGATTTGCGATCGCAGGTCAGCTATCAGCTATCAGCGTGTCGCGTATCAGCGAACAGCGATTAGCGCTACGCGCACGCTACACCGAACAGCTATCAGCTATCAGCCTTTGGCTGACCGCTGACCGCTGACCCTTATCAGCTATCAGCCTTTGGCTGACCGCTGACCGCTGACCGCTGACCGCTGACCGCTGAATGCTTAATCCTTAATCTTTCATACTTCTTATGCTACCTGGTCAAGAACCCCCTCAACTCCTGAAAAAACACCTATTTTTCCAAGGAAGACGATTTAGTTTCGAGGTGAATAATCTACGTCTTCCTAATCAATCAGAAGGGCAATGGGAATGTATCCGTCACCCTGGTGGTTCCTTGGCGGTACCGGTAACACCCGATGGTAAACTGGTACTAGTACGGCAATATCGCTTTGCTGTTAGTGGGCGTCTTTTGGAATTCCCTGCTGGTACGGTAGAATCCCATGAAAACCCAGCTGAAACTATTAAACGGGAAATAGAAGAAGAAACTGGCTATCGCGCTCATCGCTGGAAATCTTTGGGGAAATTTCCCCTTGCTCCTGGCTATTCCGATGAGTACATTTATGCGTTTCTGGCGGAGGATTTGGAGAAATTGGAAGCCCCTCCTAAGCAAGATGATGATGAGGATATAGAGGTGGTTTTAATGACACCAAAAGAGTTAGAACAAGCTATCTTGGAGGGTGAGCCAGTGGATGCTAAATCTATTTCCAGCTTTTTTATGGCTCGCCCGTTCTTGAATGACTAACCTGATTCTATTCTGGCATCGCCGTGATTTACGGATTTCTGACAATGTGGGACTAGCTGCTGCTTTTGAGCTAAGTCCCAAGCTTGTCGGTGTTTTCTGTCTTGACCCTACTATTCTAGAGCGGGATGATATTGCCCCAGCAAGAGTAACTTATATGATTGGCTGCTTAGAACAATTGCAGCAGGGTTACAGGCAAGCTGGTAGTCAACTATTAATCCTACATCAAGACCCTAGGCAAGGAATTCCTAATTTAGCTGCTGCTCTGGAGGCTAAGGCTGTTTGTTGGAATTGGGATGTGGAACCTTATTCTAAGGAACGGGATCAAGATGTAGCAGCAGGGTTGAAGGAAAAGGGTATTGCTGTCTATAACTATTGGGATCAGTTATTACACGCACCAGGAGAAATTTTCACTAAGTCTGGCAATCCCTATAGTGTCTACACTCCTTTCTGGAAAAATTGGCAAGGTCAATCTAAGGCAGAACCTGTGGCAACTTTGACTAGGGTTGAATCCTTGACGGAAATAGAACAAGACAATGCCCTAGCAGCAGGGGTGACTGATTTACCTAGTGCTATAGATTTGGGGTATGTCTGGGAGAATGAACTGTTAGTGCCACCAGGGGAAAAGGTAGCCCAAGAGATACTGGAGGAATTTTGCGATCGCACTATTGGGGATTATCACGAACAACGTAATTTCCCAGGGGTGGATGGTACCTCGAAACTTAGTGCTGCTCTCAAGTTTGGTGTGATTGGGATTCGCAGGGTTTGGCAGGCCGCTCAGAATGCTTATAATTTGAGTCGCAGTGATGAAGCTCGCCAAAGTATCCAAACTTGGCAACAGGAACTGGCTTGGCGGGAGTTTTACCAACATGCTATGTATTTCTTCCCAGAATTAGCACAAGGACCTTATCGCCAGAAATTCCAAGATTTTCCCTGGGATAATAATCCAGAATTCTTTCAAGCTTGGTGTGAGGGCAAGACTGGCTACCCGATCGTTGATGCTGCGATGAGGCAGTTAAATCAAACCGGATGGATGCATAACCGCTGTCGGATGATTGTTGCTAGTTTTCTGACTAAGGATTTGATTATTAATTGGCAGTGGGGGGAAAAGTATTTTATGCAGCGGTTATCGGATGGAGACCTTAGTGCTAATAATGGTGGTTGGCAATGGAGTGCCTCTAGTGGGATGGATCCTAAACCATTGCGAATTTTTAACCCAGCTAGTCAGGCTAAAAAGTTTGACCCGGACGGTGAGTATATTCGGGAATGGTTACCGGAGTTGAGTTCTGTGGATACGGAGTATGTGGTGAGTGGGAAGATTCCTGAAAGCGGACGCGAAATGTGTGGGTATCCAGCACCAATTGTCGATCATAATCAGCAGCAGCGTCGGTTTAAGGAATTATATAAGGAATTGCAGTGATGCCAAGGCGTTGCTTAATAATGGAATGATTTTAAGAGTAGGTGCGCGCCTCCTAGGCCGGGGAACCCGGCCTTGGGTCGCACCTGTGGAATGGGCATCAGGCGTGGAACTGGCATCTTGTGTAGAACTGGCATCTTGCCAGTTTCCTCCTTATTTTCGAGCGGGCAGGATGCCCACTCTACTCCTATTGATTCCAAGATTCAGCAATGCCAATGCCAAAGGTGGTGCGTTACGGGGCGGATGCTGTTGGCGAAATATTTCGCGAACTTACCTTGAAGCCCGATCAGCCCTCACCCCCAGCCCCTCTCCCAACCTTGGGAGAGGGGAGCAGATTACGGCAGAATAAGGGTTTCACGAATTCGCCAGCAGCGTCCGCCCCTAAGGCACCCTAGGTACTCTCTTCTTGATCCATGGGCAGACCTATATCAAAAAAAAGGACAAACTTGGCATTAGGCATCAGAGGTTTCAGAGCCTGCAAATAGCTCTCGCCATCAGAACGGTTGCGGAACCGAGCGAATACTACTGGTTGCCTCCGTGGTGATAGGCGAATCATAACCCATGGGTATAGGCATGGACGATAAGACATAATATGAAGTTATCTCCTTTAAGGGGAACCCAGAGCCAGCCTTGAGCCTACGAAAATCCCTAGGCTGGCTCTTCCCGTGGATTTTATGTCCACAATTTGATTGTAGCACAAAAAATATTATATTATAGCATATTTTTTTAATTTTTGTAACAAATTCTTGAGGTAGTCGGGAGCTTCGACTTCCGACTCCCAATCCCGACTCCCTAAAACCTTGCACCTCACCGATTGATAAAGTTGGTACTATACCATAAAATAGTAATCTCGACTAGACGGTGGCAGTAATTTACATAGGCGATCGCAATACCGGCAAGACAGCCTTAGCCATTGAGTTAACTAACTCTAAATTTGACTATGTCCATATTCCCAACCAGAGTTACGACAACCTGAAGGCACTCTTCTTTGATGAAACAGAAGACAAATTTCGACCCACACCAGTTGATCCCACCAATGTCTATAGCACTCGTTACCTTGAGGTAGAAGTAAAGTTACCGGCTGGTCGCAAGACCATCTCTATAGACTGGATCGATACTCCGGGGGAAGTCTGGCGCAAATCCTGGCAGCTGGATAATCCCCAACAATGGCAGCAGGTATTGGCAGCAGTAAAGCAGAGCGAGGGGATTTTGCTAGTCTTGCCACCCTATCGGGAGATGCTATCACCCCAGGCTCCGGTAGACTTCTCGGAATTTCCTACTCAACAACAGTGGTGTAATAGATTTCAACGGTGGGTAGATTTTTTTCATAATGATTGCCCCAAGGTACGACATATTGTGATTTGCTTAAACAAAGCCGATCTATTTTGCGATTTAGAGCAAGAAGCCTTTCAGCTTGCCTATGATCCACTGCGTTCTCGGAAAAACTGGTATCAACGTAATAGCTATGTTTCCCAGCGCTACTTTCGACCAGTGCAACGTCAACTAGTAGCCATGACTAAACCTCCTGCGGGGGTGCCTGTGCGTTGTTTTATTACCAGTATTTATAATCGTGCTCTGTTAGAACTACCCTGGATTTATTTAGCCAGCTTTCTTGCTAGTTAGGAGGTAAGCTATCAGTTATCAGCTATCAGCTATCAGCTATCAGCTATCAGCTATCAGCTATCAGCTATCAGCTTCAGTTATCAGCTATCAGCTATCAGCTTCAGTTATCAGCTATCAGCTATCAGCTATTAGCTATCAGTTATCAGTTATCAGTTATCAGTTATCAGGTGATCTGCACGCTGAACAAACCCTTTAAAATAAAACACCTAAGCTTTGTTTAATCTTAGTTACGTCTACTGACCGCTGACCGCTGACCGCTGACCGCTGACCGCTGAATGCTTACGTTAAGAGAGGAATTACAAGATGGGAAATATCTTTGTCATTGGTCCGCGAAAATCAGGAAAAACCACTTATTTAGCTGGTTTGGCTTATTGGTCCGAGCGAAAAATGGCTTTTAACCAGAAGATGTTTACCGTCCACCCCTTGAATGAAGATGCTAGACATCTTGCTGAACAAGCTAGAAATATAATCCTGTCAGGAGATTCCTTAGAAGGCACAAGACTTCCTTTAGGAGGGGTTAGTGATTTACCTGTTTACTCCTTTCAGATCGAAGTGAAGAGAAAGCTGCATAAGAACGAAACGATTAACCTAGTTGTTAAAGATGCTGCTGGAGAACTTTTTGACGAATTAGAATCAGGCTTTATATACCATAAACACGAAGATTTATTTCAAGAATTATTAAGTAAGGATGTAGGGGGATGTTTAATTTTCCTGACTGGGTGGCAAGGAAATAGTGATGAGTATTACGCTCAAAAATTGAGGGTTTTTACTCAAAAACTCGATTTCTATGAAAGAACCAAAGACTTACGGGTAGCGGTGGCCATCACTAAATGTGAACGAGGGGAACTGTGGCCGGGCAGGCTTGATCCAGGAGTTGACTTGTTTGATGTGCATTTACGACAAACTAAATTATTGCTTCAATCGGAGATTGCACCAGAAAACTTGCGCTTTTTTGCTTTATCAACCTTTGGGGTTTTGGGTCGAAATGACCCCAGACCTAATCGTATCAATGAACCAGGATGGGATGGAGAAATGTCAGTGCTGAGAGACCCTGATAAATGGCAACCCTATAGTATATTTTCTCCCCTTTATTGGCTCAGTACAGGCAACAGGATAGGAGTCAATGTTTAATAAGTGGTTAGGAAAAAACAAGTTAGGGAAAAAAATCCTGCCTAAACCAGCACAACTGAGTGCTAGTGTGCGGGTGATTGGAGACCGTAAATCTGGCAAAACTACCTACATGGCTGCCTTGGCTCGTTGGCCTGGAGCTGACCCCTCCACCAGTCCAGTGCAGACAGTAACACCAATTAATGAAGATGGGGAAGCACTAATCGAGAAAGCCAAGAAAATTTTAGAACAAGGGGAGCAGTTAGAAGGCACTCCCTTGGATGCTAAGGCCGATGAAGTTAAAGATTATAGTATCGAGATAGTTCTCAAAGACCAGTTTTCCTGGCGGCGGCTGAAGACCAGCTTAGGTTCCTCTTTGGTAAGGCTCAACATAAATTGTAAAGACTATTCTGGAGAGTTTTTCCAAGATGTGTTGTACCAAGCAGCTACCCCCTTGCTTCGGGATTACCTAGAAGATGCCGTGCAAGCCAACGGCATTATGTTACTGGTTGATGGCTTAGCTAATCGCAAAGACAAAGAGTATGCCAATGGTCTGGATAAATTTTTGATCGCACTAGACCGAGCAGAAACAGGGGTGATACACCGGCGCATTGCCCTGGTTCTCACCAAGTGCGAACAGCCTGAGTTATGGGTAAATCGCCATCAACCGACGTATGTAGCAACCGCTCGCTTTCCTGAAGTTATGAAACGATTGCAGGCTTGGGAGCAATCGGGACCTGGAAGCATTGATTGCTTCACCACCTCGGCTTTTGGCATGTTGGGGGAGCGCCATCCAGAACCAAACATGAGGCGTATTAGTCGAGACCGTGAGGGAATTAAGGAATCAATCCTGAAAAATCCCCAGGGTTGGAAACCCTTTGGCTTAGTAGCTCCGATCTACTGGCTTTGTACTGGCCAACGGCATAGAAAACTAGACCAGGAGTAAAACAATGGACTCTTTTAATGGTAATTCTATTACTATTACTGTTGAAATTTACGAATTTAGCACTGGTATCAAGGCTGAGATCACCCCAGATGGGGGCTGGATATCCAGAGGCTTCACTGGACGGTACATGAATGTCACTTTACCCCAGATTCCCTATACGGTCGAGCGCGCGATCGCTAATAAACGATTTGCTGTAGTTGAGGGTGCTAATAGTAACCAGCCAGCAGTAATTGGTCGAGTTGTGCCAGGAGAGCCCGATTCTTGTATACCGGATTGGTCAGTGGTGGCAGTGGTGAGTCGGGGTAGGGATGATGGGGGAAGACCTCTTTCAGTCTATCGTTATTTCCTCTGTCAGGGGGCAGATAGTCTCGGTAAAATCCTGAGCTGGATGGAGGACTATGCCCAGCGAGTAGGCCATCTGCCTGTTTTTAATCCTTTTGAGACTAGAGTAGATCCTTCACAAGAGATTTCTATACCACCTGAAATCCCCTCAGAGAAACTTGAGCACAAGTTTGAGCATAAGTCTGTGCCGATAGTGCTCTCATGGCAGCATAAGCCTAATTTCAGACTGATTAACAAAATAGCTGAAATAAAAGCTGGAGCTGAGCCGGTATCCTGGGCTTACAATGCTCAAGCCTTAGAGAACCCTTGGAGCTTTGTTGTGATTCATCCAGCCAGTGAGCGTGCCTATGGAAGTTTTCTGCAAGTGAAGGCTAATCGTCCCTTAGCTCTGATGCCAGCAACGGTAGACGAACAGGCACTCAAGTCAGCAATTAAACGCTTGATCAACAGTTCTCAGGTGAAATCAGAAGCGGTTCGTCAGATAGCAGGGGCGTTAGGGAACCAGAAAATTACTTCAGACTACTGGCACAGGTTATTTGATGATCAAGGAGCCCAACATGCTCTGAGCCAGAACTTATATACTCCTCAATTCATAAGATTGATAACTCTCAGAGCCATGGTGATTCCAGAAACTCTACCAGAGTTTTTGGATTGGTTGAATATCAAGGGTGGTAGACATAAACCTGACAACAATCAAGTCATATCCTTAGAGTTTCAAGAGGCTATTGGTGACCAAATCCCACCGGAGCTACTTGCTAGGGGCATCAAACTTATCCTGCCTAAACTGCTCGAAAAACAAATCACTCCTGAAGCTGTTCATTGGTTACTGGCAGCTCGTCACAGTGCCTGGAAACATTACCGCAAGCAGTTTATCAATGATGTTCAAGCTGATTTAGAAATGATTAGTAGTTTTAATCGGCGGTCATATAGTTCAGAGTCCAACTCTTTCCGTTGTGGAGATAAAATTTGGAATAGATTAAAATATTTGAAAGTAATTCGCCGCCGACATAGACACTCTGAACCTTATTACAAGCCTCTAGCTAAATTGTTTGAATGCCTGAGAGAGTATCGTTTATCTGCCTATTTTTATCAGGTTGGTTTTGGTGGAGTACCAAAGGAAATATTTAATAAAGCTTTTCCAAATTCACGTAAATCGGTTCAAGACGCTTTTGGATTGCCTATCAAGCCAATGATGACTCCACAAGAACAAATAAGTAAGCAATATTCTGGGATTTTAAACTTTATATGGAATAATAGAGACTATTTTTCGATTATTATAGGATTATTTTTAATTTTCTCGCTTAGTTATAAATTTATTCAAAAATCCGGAGATTATATCAGTTATATAAACAGGCAACTATCAAACAAAAAAAAAGATGTCAAAAAAAAATCAAGTACTACAAAGAGTGCTGTGGTTACTCCAACCCAGCCTACTTCAGGACAGAAGGTCAATCTTGCTCCTGAAATGACTAAAATTGAGAAGGATAAAGCACTTGCGGAATTTCCTAAAACCACTAGTCAAGTAATTTCGAGAATAGTCCAGGAATTGACTAATGATCTCAAAGGTATACTACCACAAGATCTACCAGCAACACCAGATAAACGAGAAAATGAAATTGAAGTTGTCAAAGCACTTAAGACAATTCTTAAAGACCCAACTCTCAATTATACTGGTGCAATTGAAAGAAAGGTAAAACCTGAAAGTATAAAATATTTAAGTACGAAATGGGTAGAAGCTATTTATGCATATCAAAAAAATAAAGGGATTCAGTATGATGGTATCATAAATTATTTACCTGGAATATCTGAATCAACCTATGAACAATTAAAGTATGATACCAAAAAAAATCTTGAACAAGTAGATAATAGAACCCAAAATAATCAAAATAAAACATGATGTAAAAAATGCGGATTTACCTTTACATACTAGCTGGAATAACCTCAGCATTAATTGGCTGGAATATCGGTCAAGTCGCCATTACTAACCTAGGCTTGTCAAGGCTAATTCCAGAAGAAATTGTCCTATTTCCGTGCATTGCTATCTCCTTAGCCGTGGGGATGGTAATTAATGAAATCTTTATTAGTAACCCCACCAGACTTAAACTAAACCTCCGCATTGCCAAAATTCCGATCCTGATTGCTGTTGGCTTAGGAATTATCATCGGTTTAATTTCTGGAGTGATTTACCAAATCCTGTTATTATCTCCTATTCCAGGAATTATAATTAGACTCCTAAGTTGGCTCTTAATAGGGAGCTCAGTAGGCTTGGCAGAGGGACTGACTTGGTGGTGGCGCAGTGTGGAAGCAGGGGATCCCAAACGCTTCCAAGAACGGTTAAGAACTAGTATGATTGCGGCTAGTGGTGCAGCGTTAGTTGCTGCTCTACTGTTTGAATCGATCCGCCCACTGTTGAGTGAGATCGAAAACAGAGGTTTTGAAGACCCTCTAGGATTCTCGATTTTAGGCTTGGTGCTAGGTTTAGTATTTAGCATTACCAATTCACCAAGTTATATGGCAGCACTGAGAGCAGGTGGTGGTTTTGAATACACCGGACCTAACTATGAAGATAGTGAGCCAGGGGTGATCACCGTAAATAATCCTTTTCCCTATATCAATAAGTCTCTACTAAAATTTGTCAGTAACAGTAAAGCCGATGAAATCGAAGAGGGGTTGTCAATTCAATTACCTGCTACTGGCACGATTAGAATTGGCTCTGCTGTCAAACAGGTAAACCATAAAGGAGGCTCGGATATTTATTTGCCTGGATTGCCACTCCATGTAGCAGACATAGTACTGAAGCAGCGCCAAGCAATTTTATCTCCCAATCCCCTACATTTCAATACTATCGAAATTAACGGTAAACCCTTGAAAACCCGCGAAGATATTGTTTTGAAACATAACCATGTCTTGACGTTTAATAGCCTTTATCCAGGAGGGAAAAATGAAGAAAAAATCTATCGCTTTGTCTACTACAATCGTTTCTTTGACCCGCAAGCTTAGTTTACTAATATTGTGTGCCGGTTGCTTTAGTTATCCTAGTGGAGTACAGGCACAAGAAGCGAAAATCCTTAATGCCACCGTTGAGGATGAACAGGTCAAAATTCGCATCCAAGTCAAAAATGAATATGACCAACCTGTCACCAACCTCACCGATGAAAATTTCCAGGTCTATGTAAATAATGATAAAGTTACCTTTAAGCCCAAGCATTGGAAAAATCCGACAAAAGCTGAGCAGCCTTCGGCCTGGATTATCTTCCTACTGGACATGAGTGGCAGTATGGCCAAGCCCGATAAACCAGGCTCTAGCCAAAGCAAACTGGAGGGAGCCACTGCAGCGATGCGAGAATTTATCAAAAATACAGCAGATCGCAGTAGTCATACTCAAGTAGCAATTGTTCCCTTTGGTGAACCCCATCCCAAAAATTGCCCCAAGGGTGGCTATCCTGTTAATCAAGCCACACTCAATAAATTTTTTCCTGTAGGAGACTCCGAACTCCAAAACTATCTTGGTGAGCTTGCCAGTAAAAAACCCTGTGCTGCCACTAATGTCTACAAACCCCTTACTGAAGCAGTAAATTTCTTAAGTGAGCAAAGAGGTGACCCTCGCTTCTATCCGAAAAAAGAGAAATTCTGGCAACCTCAGCCTCAACAGCCCCGGCTTTCGATTATTCTTCTATCTGATGGTTATCACAGTACATCGGCAACCAAAGAAGCAGAAGAGCAGGAATTTGAAACACTCAAGAGACTGATCAAAGTCAATGATAATATTATTGTGCATACTTTGGGGTATGGCTTAAAACCTCGAGAGTTAGCCGAGAAGTATAAAAACAATGGCTTTTCTAAACAAGAAGCAACAAGGGAAGACGTTTTTTATACTGAGGGTGGCAAGAAAAAATTGCCACCAAACAAAGTACCAGAAGAAGAGTTTGTAGACCGCGATCGCATAGACGAAATTTCCAGGATTACGGGAGGAATTTGTAAAATTTCGGGGGATGCTCAGGCTCTTGGCAAGTCCTTGAAAGTATTCCTTGATGCTCTGCTCGGTGAGTATGAAATCACCTACAATGACCCCAACCCGATACGGGCGGAAAGGCATCAGGTTCAGGTTAAAGTTGATTCCCGACATGTTTCCACAGAACGCTCTGAACCTAAACCTTACAGAATTACCTCCTTTGGATGGTCACTTCCTTTACCGATCAGACTGACCATGTTTCTGGGTACTTTCGTGGTCATGGGAGTTGGAGGTGCAGTGCCATTTTACTTATGGGGACAATATCTAAAGCGAGAGGAACTTGAAGATTAATATATCAAAGAGAACAGGGAGTCGGGAGTCGGGAGTCGGGAGCGGTGCGACCCGTGGCGAATTTAATAATTAGATGCGGAAAGCGCACCGAGGGAGTCGGGAGTCGGCAGTCGGGAGTCGGGAAAAGGTAACAAAAATTCTCACAATTCCGACACGGATTGGTATTACAGGTCTTGGTGGCGAGTGTGGGAAATTGGGCGCGATGTTCCTTCGGAACCGCTTCGCGAACGCATCATCTCCAGCACAAGCGGTAGAGTTTTCTTCCTGGTCTAGTTCACAACTACACCATTATAATTACTAACCCTATCTGGAAGGAGCCAAACAATCTTGTTTCCCGATTCCCGATTCCCGATTCCCGATTCCCGATTCCCGATTCCCGATTCCCGATTCCCGATTCCCGATTCCCGATTCCCTAAAAAAAAACCCAATCGATAACTCCTATAAAATGGTAAACTATACATTCATTCTCCATATAAATAATATAGAAGATGAATACAGCTATGCCATTAATTTAGACAAAAGCCAGGAAGATAATCCCGATTTATTTTTCACTAAATCAGAGCGAGAAAAACTGAGAAATTGGTTTCAAGAGCAAAGCCTATACAAAATTAATGATGATAACCTTAATAAAATCATAGAAACCTGGATAAAAGACATAGAAGAAGGCTTTAGAGACAGTTCAATTACTATGGCTTTACCTTTACTGATTAGTCAGATGAAAGAAGCCGGTAATCAAGAAATACCCCATCCAATTTACCCAGATTTGTCTGGGATAGAACCTATTTCAGGAATGTTACCGCCGTTGAATTTTAATTAGAATTATTGTAGAAGTAGGGAACAGGGAACAGGGAGTAGGGAGTAGGGAGTAGGGAGTAGGAAGTCAAGAATATGGCATCAAAAATTATCACAATTAATTCATTTATTATCTCTAGATTTAGACAGCGTTTTTAATAACTATGAGGTACATAGAATTTTTTCCCGGTTCCCGATTCCCGATTCCCGATTCCCGATTCCCGATTCCCGATTCCCGATTCCCGATTCCCGATTCCCGATTCCCGATTCCCGGTTCCCTTTTTAGTTCAATCCTATGTTCACAACTCAAATAAAAACCCTATACAACAATGAGTAATCCACCCCTATATGTAACAATTACTCCTCATCGTGAATTTCTGCCTGCGGATACCCCAGACCAGAAACTATTTGTGATGTTGAAACTGCGACCGACCAAAGAAGTAGCAGTCGAGCTACCCTCAACTAGTTTTGCTTTTGTGATCGATACCAGTGGTTCCATGTATGAAGTGGTGGAAGGGGACACAAAACCTACAGGTAGAGTTTACACACAGGATGGAAACGACTATGAGGAAGTGATAGGTGGTAAAACCAAGATCGATATTGTGATTGAGTCACTGTTAAATTTAGTGCGCTCTAACCAGTTAGGTGGAAGCGATCGCATTGCCATTATCCAATTTGACGACCAAGCCTCTACTATTGTTGGACTAACACCAGCAACTGAAACCAGCCAGTTAGAAGCAGGGATTGAGAAACTCCGTAACTACAGTGGTGGCACCTGCATGGGAGAAGGGATGGAGCAGACCCTGACTATGCTCTCCGGTCAAACCATGACCAGTCGTCATGCTTTAATCTTTACTGATGGTCAAGCTTTTGATGAAGAAGAATGTCGGGAACTCGCGAAACAATTTTCGGAAAACGGTATCCCCATTACAGCCTTGGGAGTTGGTGACTACAATGAAGATTTACTGATCAACCTCAGCGATACTACCGCTGGTCACCTTCACCATATCGTTTCAGGAGATGCCACAGGTACTGATGTTGCTATTAGGGACTTACCCCAAATCCTGTTTAGAGAATTTAGCCAAGCCCAACAGGAAGTTATTAATAACCTTACCCTTACTGCCAAGACAGTTAAGGGGGTAAAACTCACCCGTGTTGTCCGGGCTTACCCTGACCAAGCGGAATTTCCCCTGATTCAATACCCCTATCTGATTGGCACCGCCATGGCCAATGATGAAACAGTCTTTATTCTGGAATTCACCATCGACAGTCACAGCAGCTCCCGTGTACGTATTGCTCAACTTGGTTTAACCTACGATATTCCAGGACAAAATCGCCGAGGTGAGCTGCCACCTCAAAATGTGGTAGTTCAATTTGTTCCTGGTCAGAGCGGAGCGGCACAAGTAGACCCAGAAGTAATGGGTTATGTACAACAGTGCAATATTTCTCAGCTAGTAACTCAAGCTACCAGACTGGCTGATAGTAATCCCGAAGAAGCAGGAAAACTCTTAGATACTGCCCGTCGGATGACAGTCAGGATTGGCAACCAAGCCATGCTTGACTCTCTCAATCAAGCTCAAGACGAGTTACGCAAAACTCGCAAGATTTCTTCTGGAACTCGTAAAACCATCAAAATGGGTTCCAGAGGTAAGACTATCAAAATGACTGGAGATATTAATAGTGACCTTTCAGAAGAACAGATTCGTAACCTCTCAGGAACTTAGACCGTCAGCGGTGAGCTAAAAGCTCACGCTACGCGAACAGCGGTCAGCGGTCAGCCGTCAGCCGTCAGCCGTCAGCGGGCATCTTGGTGGAACAGGCATCTTGCCTGTTTCAATTCCCAGGCGGACTGTCCCAACCCTGGCTACGAGCTTGAACATCAGGGCAAGCCCGCCCCTAACGCACTCCTCCCGACTCCCGACTCCCGACTCCCGACTCCCGACTCCCTTTATATATATTTACTCACCAAGGATTTATCAATGATTACCTGCTCAATTTGTGGCTATGATAAAAACCCAGAAGGAACCGAATTCTGTGAGGCTTGTGGTTCTGAATTACAATCCCAAACCAAAGTACCACCTGAATCTCAACCACCAATCATAATCCAACCTCCTCAGCAGAATCCCTGGAAAACTACACCAGCACAACCTCTTGATGAGCCTCTACCAATCACCCTAGAGCAACCCCAACCCCAGCCCTTTATACCTCCAACTCCTCCTATTACTAATACTGCTTTAATAGCGAAACTGATTGCTAAGCAAGCTGATGCTCCTGTCCCAGAATTCTGGCTAGATCATAGCAATCTTATCGGCATCTTTGATCCAGATATGGGTCCTGTTGATATTGACTTAGAGCCATTTGTCGGTAACGAGACAGTCTCCCGCCACCACGCAGAAATTTATCGAGAGGGAGGGCAATGGAAAATCAAAGACCTTGGTTCTACCAATGGTGTTTTTATCAAGCCTGCTGGTAAAACTCGCTTCAATGCCAAAATTACCCGACCGGAAACCATCAATCCCGGAGATGAAATTGCGATCGCTAAAATTCGTTTCCTCTTCCAAAGCCCATAACAGTGCATCTCATATTTGTCGGGAATCGGGAATCGGGAATCGGGAATCGGGAGTGTGGGGAGATGGGGAGATGGGGAGATGGGGAGATGGGGAGATTATGATGACAGCGTTTTTCATAACTATGAGGTGCGCTCTTACCATTAAGAATTAAATTCGCCACAGGTCGCACCTGAGGTACACAGGATTTTTTTCACTCTTACCTCTTGCCTATTGCTAGCATGCCTATTGCCTATTGCCTGCTCCCGACTCCCGACTCCCTCGGTGCGCTTTCCGTTGGCGAATTAAATTCGCCACGGGTCGCACCGCTCCCGACTCCCGACTCCCCCACTCTCACAACCATGGAATTTAAATCAATACCAGCTTATGACCAATGGTTTAGTAATTGAACAAGATGCAGAATTCCCGATAGACAACTATCACCTCAAAGTCCGGTCATACCTAGGTCAATTGACAGCAGGTATTCACTACTTTGAAGTCAACTTTGAAGTCAACCTTGAGTCTACTGACCCCAGTCCCACTACAGGCAACTTGGCCTTGCTGCGTGTGGGGTCTAGTGACGGTGGGCTAAGTCGAGAATTACAGCTAAGGGAAAAGCTAGGTAACTATGCCATGATTGCCGAATTACTAGCTAGTACCATCCAAGACTCTGTAGTTATTAACCCTAGCCCACCCTCCCTGGAGCCAGAACCGGAGACACAGAAGCCAGAGGAGATAGAATCTTCTGAGCAACAGTCTCCAGTTACCACTGACCAAGAGGAATCAGAAGCAACAGTTAGTGAAGAAGAAACAACTGACCAAGAGCTCAACTCTGAAACTAGAGAAGATACTAGAGAAGATTCCTCGGAAACCCCTAAGGACCCTGAGCCTGAATCTGAATATCTAGAGGAAGAATACTATCCAGAAAATGAAATCAGTCCTGACACCTCTGGTCAAAGGCTGATGCTATTAACGTCGCTGCCAGACAGTCAATCAACCTTAGAGACTTGGCTGCAAGAAGAGCATTCTGATCAAGAGTCTCTATCACTGATTATCCCCATCTGTCAATGTTTTTACTATTTATATCAGCGTCAGTGGTGCTTGGTTGATGTGATTCCGAAACTGATTGAAATCGGAAAACCGATCAAGTTTTTTGATTTAACCAGTGCCTATCCTATTGATCAAAAGCTCGACTATGGCTTGTTAGGAAACTACTGCGCTTTTGAACTCTCCTCCGGTAATCCCTTCCAGGAGTCAATGAGCAGTTACACTGTGGGAGCGCTGCTTTACCAAGCTATTCATCAACAGCTTCTTCCACAAGACCAGACTCTTGACATCCAGATTAAGCCCATTCCTCAGATTTATCAACTGCTCAAGATTTGCCTCTCTTCTGTTCCAGAAGAACGCTTCTCCCTTTCCCACTTACTGAGTCTCTTAATTGAAACTCGTAAATCATTTCAGACCACCCAAGTTCAATGGCAAGTGGCCAGTAAATCAACAGTAGGACTCTCAACTAGTCGTTTACACAACGAAGATAGTTATGGAGTACGACAGCAACAGTTGAGTAATGGTGATACTATGATTTTAGCCGCTGTTGCTGACGGTATGGGTGGCATGTCTCAGGGAGAGTTAGCCAGTCAATTAGCCATCAAAACCGTGTTTGAGCAACCGATTCCCTCTGAGTTGAAAACTGTCAACCAGCAGACAGATTGGTTGGTATCATTATTCCAAAACGCTAACCAATCTGTAACTAACGCCGTACGAAACGGCGGAACCACACTAAGTGTAATTTTAGGGATTAGTAACAACTTACTAGTGGCTCATGTGGGAGACAGTCGTATTTACTTAATCAGGAAAGAACAAATATGTCAATTAACTGAAGACCACTCACTAGTAGCGATGTTACTGGCCAGTGGTGAAATCACCTATCAAGAAAGTCTTGACCATCCAGATAGTAATATTCTTACTAAAGCCCTGGGTTCACAACCAAGACTTAGTGATGGTTATGTCCAAGATTTGAGCCACTTTAGTCAAGACTTATCCCTAGCTCTAGAAGATAGTGATATCTTGCTGCTCTGTTCAGATGGTGTCTGGAGTTTAGTGTCAGATACTGAACTAGCGGAAACTTTTAAAAAAACTCAGCCTTTACAAGCAGCTGTTGACGAAATTATCCAAAAAGTTATAGATAATGGAGCATATGATAATGCTACAATTTTAGCATTGGAGTGTTGTATAAAAAATGCTAGTTGAGGCATCTGCACTTAAATAAAGTATAGCATTTATAAATGAGATGTAAACCGAGGATGTCTTTTTTTATTGTCTAATAAAAATACGGATATCTTTACCCTCTTGCCTCTTGCCTCTTGCCTCTTGCCTTCCCCTCCTGGGAGGGGTTAGGGGTGGGTTCCTCTTGCCTCTTGCCTCTTGCCTCTTGCCTAAAAGACTATGTTCACAACTCAAATCCAAACGCTATAACTTATGTACACCAATCAACAGAGAACCAATATAGCCTCTCGTCTTACGGAAATTCTCGAAAAGCGCAAACCCTTTATTGAACGCCTCACCAGTGTAGAAAACCACCTAAAAACCCTTCACTCCACACTACTTGAGCTAGAAAAACACCGCCAGAAGCTAATTCAATTACCCGATAATGCTGAAATAGCTGGGAACTTACAACAAATCAATTTCCCTGGACTGCTCAAGCGCTTGGAATTTCAAAGTAATAAACTAGCTCAACTTCATAAACGCTTTGACCGTGGCACCCTTAATATTGGTGTCGTGGGGTTAATGCGACAAGGTAAAAGTACACTACTCAAAAGTTTGAGTGGACTTTCCGATGATGAGATTCCTGCTCGTGAAGGAGGAGCCTGCACAGCAGTTAGGAGTACAGTCTATCATCAAAATCAACCAACCTATGCTAGGGTAACATTCCATGATGAAGACTCATTTCTCAAAGAAGTCATTGGCTCCTATTACGAAGAACTAGGCTTAGCACCCAAACCAAAGAGTTTGGATGACTTTGCTAGTCAGCTTCCCGAACTGCCTAGTGATGCTGCCACAAAAAAAGCCATGTACGAACGCCTCCGCAACGAATATTATGCTCATTTCAATCAGTATCGCCATCTACTGGAAGCAAACTCCCCTCGGGTATTAGATCGGGTTTCCAAGGAAGAAATACGCAACTATGTAGTTCACCAACAAGATCCCAATAGTAACTTCGCGGTTTTGGCAGTCAGAGAAGTAGAGATATTCTGTCCTTTCAGTAAATCCGAAGTTGAAAAGATTGCCTTAGTAGACATACCCGGTTTAGGGGACCTCAGAGTAGGGGATGAAAAGCTGATGCTACAAACCCTAGGGGAGCGAGTGGATGTGGTTCTTTTTGTGCGGAGACCAGACCCTGTAGGCTACCAATGGGAAGAGAGAGATACGAAACTTTATGACACAGCCCAGAAAGCCCTGAATGACCTGCCAGCTCGCTCTTTCATGGTACTCAACAAAATGAGCAGTGCTGATCAAGACAACTCTAAAGGCTGTGAAACCCTTAAAAGAACGATTCGGGAAAACCACATAGAGGTGGTTAATTGTGTAATCGCTGACTGTTCTAATCCTGACCAAGCTAACCAAGTTTTGGAGTTAATTCTAGACTACCTAGTGGACAACATTGAAGACCTAGACAGTAAATATGCCAAAGCTTATCAAGACCACATAGATATCCTCCACAGAGACTTAGAAACTGATTTACAGAAAGCCAGTAAAGCCCTAGCTGGATTTGGGGATGAAGACCAGTTATTTGTGGAGCGATTCAAGGAGTTTAAAGAAGAGCTATCTGACAGTCTTGAAAAATTCCTCAAAAAACTCAGAAAAAACCGGGAAACAGTTGATCCTTACTTTAAAGCAAAAGTCGATACTGTAATGAAAGCCTGCCAAAGTGACCCGGGAATTCCAGAACTAGACGAAATTGAAAGACAACGCACAGACCGATTCGGAGGCTCTTACAGGTCTACCTACTACGGGTCGATTGCAGCGATGCGAGCCAACCTCTCAAAGCATTTCCTTTCCTTAAACGAAGGGCTACAGCAGTCAGTGGAGCAGCTCAAATCAGAAGTAACAAATGTGCTGGTAAACCTGAAAAAGGGGCACTTGGGGAATCTAACCAAGGAACGGGACGCCAAGTTTCTAGGGGTGATGACCGAGTTACTCGATAAGTATAACAATCAATTAGAGCTAGGATTCCGAACCCTTTGGGAGTCTCAAGTTTCCTATGAGGGATTAATTATACACAGTATTCGACAGCACTTTGATGACGAACTTGAACCGGATCTAATCAACAACAACACCCTGAGCATTAAAAATTCAGAGTCAGGAGAATCCCAAGTTGAAGAGTTTAATCAACAAGAAGTAAAAAATCGTCTAGAAGCTCTTCATAAAAAAGTGGTCATTAAATGCAAAGAAACCTTAGATCAGTGGTTAACTGAGCCGAGCCAAGTCAGATACTTCATCATCGGAGAGTTTTTTGATCGCATTCACTATGCCAAAGATATAGGAGACCAGTGGCGGACTTTTCTAAGAAAGGAAGAAATTCGCTCGAAAGTATGGCCTGAGTTCCAAAGGCTCAAAGAACATAAACAAATTCAGCAGGAGTGGCAAAATTTGCTCCAGAAAGCAATCAGCAGCAACAAATTGGAATCTATGCAGTTTTTGAACTAACTTTGCGTAAGCTATCAGCCTGGTTGACTGACAAAATTTGAAGTGGAAAGAGCGAAAAGTAAGAGTATTCAGGGTGTGGATAAGGTTGACAAAAGTACACCGGATCATCTGATTGACCCATGATGTGATGAGTTAAAATACACAAAAAACTATTGAGCAAGCAAACCCAAATGCAGATTAAGGTCGCAATACATCCAGCAGAAGAAGGTGGTTTTTGGGCAGAAGTACCCGCACTACCTGGCTGCATTACTGAGGGAGACACAATGGAAGAGGTTTTAGCAAATCTTCAAGATGCCATTGAAGGTTGGTTAGAAGTTGCCAGCAATTCCTATATTCCTGAACCCAACAGCAAAATTGTGGAAGTTACAGTATGAAATCTGTTTCTGGCAAAAAATTCTGTAAAATTATTGAGAAAAAAGGATGGGTTTTGAGAAAAATTACAGGAAGCCATCATATTTATGAAAAGCCAGGAGCTCAAAAAATCCTATCCGTTCCAGTTCACAAAAATCAAGATTTGAAGAGAGGAACCCTAAAAGCATTGATGAAAATAGCAGAATTGGAAGAATCAGATCTCCAGTAACACCTTTGATCACAACCTCAACTTTTGCACCGCCAACCGCTTCGTCTCCTCCCCCCGTCTATCATACTTGGCAGTGGTCACAGGAGACCCATAACCCGCCAACTTCTGAACCGTAACGATATCCACTCCCCCATCCAATAGATCACTACAAAACGTCCGAAGCTATGAGGTACAAAGGATTTTTTACCTATTGCCTCTTACCTATTGCCTATTGCCTCTTGCCTATTGCCTCTTGCCTATTGCCTCTTGCCTTTTGCCTTCCTAAAATTGTAGAAACCTACAATAATGTCTATTACCTGTATAGTATGCGGTCATATTAATACTGGCAGTACCAACTACTGCACTAGTTGTGGTGCGGCTCTTGAGTTTGAAGAGACTGTTAGTTCATCAGCCTACCATTTGCCTGCTGGCACACTCCTAAGGCAGAGTCATTATCGGATCGAAAAAGTCCTAGGAGAAGGGGGATTTGGCATTACCTACCAAGGAATTTACCTACCTAACTCGGCCAAGGTTGCCATCAAAGAACTCTGGCCAGAAAAAGCAGCTAGGATGGGTAAAACCATTACTTGGCCCCCTTCTATTGCTCCGATTGACCGACAACGACAACTCCACAAATTTCAGTTAGAAGCCAGTTACTTACAAAAATGCTACCACCCTAATATTGCTCAGGTTTATGATTGGTTTGAGGAGAATAATACTGCCTATTTAGTCATGGAGTTTATCTCTGGAAAGTCCTTATCCAAAATCTTACAAGAAGAAGGTGTTCTTTCGGAAGAAAAGCTCAAGGGCTATTTTATCAAAGTAGCAGAATCCTTAACAGTTGTTCACTCTAATCAACTATTACACAGAGATATTAAACCTGATAATATTCTAATTGATCACCAAGATCGAGCTGTATTGATTGATTTCGGTGCTACTAAAGAATTCATCGCCGGTCAAACCCGTGAAATGAGTGCAACATTGTCACCAGGATACGCTCCTCTTGAGCAATACAGTTACCGAAGTAAGCGTTGGCCAGCTACAGACATCTATGCTCTATGTGCGTCAATGTATGAATTACTCACTGGTGAATTACCAGCTCAAGCTACGGAAAGGGCTGGATCAGAAACGTTAATTCCACCGCGACAGTTAGCTCCTGAGATTACACCCCAAACTGAGCAGGTAATCTTAACTGGAATGAGAATGAAGGTAGAGGAGCGATTTCAAACAGCCGAGGAACTGATTGATGCCCTCAAAGGTAAGTTTGTTTCTCCCAGTCAAAGGAAAGCGTGGGGATTACTTAAGCAAGGAAAGTTAGCAGAGGCGGTTCAAGCTTATCAAAAATGTCTAACTAATCAGCCAAACCATGGTGAAGCTGCGGTTGAACTAGCCCTAGTCCAGATGCATCTCAATGACTCTCAAGCTGAGGTAGCAGCAGAAACAGCGATTCGACTACAACCAAATGATGGCAGGAGCTATGGGGTTTTAGGACTGGTAAATTGTCGTAAATCAAATTGGTCAACAGCGGTAAAACAGTTGCAACAAGCTGCCAAATTAGCTCCCCAAGAGGTTTGGATACAAGCTAATCTAGCTTGGGCATGGGGAAAGCTTGGCAATTGGCAACAGGCAGAATCTGCTGTTTCCAAGGCACTACAAATTGATAGTAACTGTACCTTTGCCCTAGGGTTACAAGCTTGGATTAATGTCAATCAACAGCAATGGAAACGAGCAATTCGTACTGCTACCCAGGCACTGTTCAAGTCAAAACAGGCTCAGTCTAGGGAATCCCAAGAACTACAACAATGGATATATCCCTATTTAATCATTGCTTTGGAAAAGGCAGTTGTTACTAGACAGTCTAGGGATGTGGAGCGCAGGATTATAGAGTTTACCACTCAAGTCCCCGATAGTGCAGTTGCTTGGGGATTGAAAGGTTGGAAGCAAGCTGTGCAAGGGTTGTGGCCTGAGGCTCTGGCCAATTTTGACCAAGCCAGCCAGAAAGCAGACGTTCCTAGCTGGGTATCGCTAAATCAAGGAATCACTCAGGAACACTTGCAGAATTATCAAGGTGCTATCCAAACCTATCAAGCCTACATTCAGAAATTTCCATCTGATGCCTTTGCTTTATTCCGTCTAGGCACTTTACTAGGAAAAGTGGGACAATGGGCACAAGCACGCTCCCATCTGGAAAAAGCCGTGCAGTTAAAACCAGACTATGCTGAGGCTTACCACAACTTAGGTTGGGTTTTACTTAATATCAGAACTGTAGACGGTCAGGTTGAGAATTTTCGTCCCCTGTTGTCCGCCTATCGTCAAGCATCTGAATTTTACATGCAACAGTACCAATCGCAATTAGCTGGTGCAATTAGACAAGCCTTTCAAATAGCTGGGGTTGAGCTTTAGCTGAATTTCTGTAGCTTGAAGAAGAATAGATAGCGTTTATCGCACTTATGATATAGTAGCGTTTATTGCATTTATGAGGTACGTTCTAAACCTCAAAGTACCCCTTATTAAGGGGGATTTAGGGGGATCCCTTTGTACCTCATATGAGGTAAGTTCTAAAGGTCAAAGTACCCCTTATTAAGGGGGATTTAGGGGGATCCCTTTGTACCTCATGGGAGAGAGAATTGCTATATACACTATTCTTTTACTTGGGATACCCCCTAACCCCCCTTAATAAGGGGGGGATCTGATTCATGAGAATTGATATATAAGATTAGATCACTTCTATACACGAGCGTAAAGAGTCTGTATCCATTCCCATTCTTGGGCTAAGCCTTGGGATAGGGATACCTGAGGTTGATAATTTAGCAAGGTTTTGGCCTTGGTAATGTCTGCTGCAGTATGACGTGCGTCTCCTTTCGCTTTTTCGATGTAGTTTTTCTTAATGGGATGTCCAACAATTTGTTCAATGGTGTCGAGAACATCCGCAAGCACCACTCGGCTACCACCACCAATGTTAAAGACTTCCCCAACAGCAGCTGGTGTGCTACCTGCAGCCAGATTCGCGGCAATGATGTCTTTGATAAAGGTGAAGTCTCGGGTTTGCTTTCCGTCACCATATATGCTAATGGCTTCATCCGTGAGAATGGCTTTTAGGAATTTGTGAAATGCCATGTCTGGGCGCTGTCTCGGTCCATATACGGTGAAATAGCGTAAGGCAGTAACGGGTACACCAAAATTATGGTAATACAGCAAACATAGGTGTTCTGCTGCTAGCTTGGTTACCCCATAGGGGGAAACCGGTTGGGGAAGAATTGTTTCAGATGTCGGTAGGGCTTCCGCATTACCATAAACTGAAGAGCTGGAAGCATAGACTAATCGCGTCAGATGTTTGGCATCTTTGGCGGCTTCGAGTAGGATTTGGGTAGCGTTAATATTGCGCTCGGTATAATCCCGAAAACCATCCCCCCAACTAGCCCGAACTCCAGCTTGTGCTGCCTGATGATAAACTACCTCTACATCAGTTAGGAGCGATCCCCAATCCAAGGTCTGAATATCACTTTCGATTAACTCAAAAGCGGGATGCTCTTTAAAATTTTCAATATTCCGGCGCTTGAGGTTGGGATCGTAGTAATCGTTAAATTGATCAATACCAATCACTCGCTCACCTTGATTCAAAAGGGTTTCTACTAGGTGAGAACCGACAAAACCCGCAGCACCCGTAACGATATTAAGAGCCATAAATTTAAGATTTCAAACTATTGGTTAAGCTTTGGGCAGACTAGTTTATTTTTGAATGTATATTAAATATAGTCTGGCACAATATCTGAAATTATGACTAATTTTTTTTTTAGTAAAAATGGATTCAAAACTTTGGTAAGGTCATAGAATAAGATAGAGTATTCAGCACAGAGTGTAGAAAAAAAGTGAAGATTTTGGTAATTGGCAATGGGGGAAGGGAGTACGCCCTGGCCTGGAAACTACTGCAATCTCAAAGTATTCAGCAGGTGATATGTGTTCCTGGTAATGGTGGCACCGCTACACTAACAGGTTGCCAAAATCGTTTATTAAACCTTCAAGATTTTGAAGCAATTGCTGAGTTTGCTCTGGTTAACCATATATCTCTAGTGGTGGTAGGTCCAGAACTCCCACTGTCTTTAGGTATTACAGACTATCTCCAAGGTAAAGATATCCCTGTGTTTGGTCCCACCCAGGAGGGAGCGCAAATTGAGTCGAGTAAGTCTTGGGCAAAGGATTTGATGCAGTCGGCTGGTGTTCCTACCCCAAGTTTTGCTGTGTTTACGGAACCAGAGCCAGCATTGGCTTATGTGAAAGCCCAGGTAGCACCAATTGTGGTCAAAGCCGATGGCTTAGCAGCCGGTAAAGGGGTAACTGTTGCGGCGACGATAGACGAGGCAGAAATGGCTGTGGAGTCACTCTTTCAGAATGGGTTTGAGACGGTAGTGATTGAAGAGTGTGTCACCGGTCAAGAAGTTTCGGTTTTGGCTGTTACGGATGGCTTGACGGTTCGTCCCTTAGTACCAGCTCAAGACCATAAGCGAATTGGGGAAGGGGATACGGGTCCCAATACCGGAGGGATGGGAGCTTATGCTCCTGCACCGATTGTTACCCCAGAGCTAAGCACACGCATTGAGACGGAGATTCTTAATCCTACCCTTGAGGCTTTAAAGGTCAGGGGCATTGATTATCGGGGAGTTCTCTATGCAGGATTGATGATTACTCCAGAAGGAAACCCAACGGTTCTGGAATTTAATTGTCGCTTTGGGGATCCAGAAACTCAAGCTATCCTACCCTTGCTAGAAACTCCCCTAGATCAGGTGCTTCTGGCTTGCACCCAACAGCGACTGGCTGAATTACCAACGATTACCTGGAAACAAGGGGCTGCTGCTTGTGTGATTGCTGCCTCGAAGGGGTATCCGGGAGCTTACGAAAAGGGTAAGGTAATTACTGGTATCCAACAAGCTGAGCAACACGGAGCAATAGTTTGCAGTGCTGGTACTACCTTGAAGCAGGAAGAGCTAGTTACCAGTGGTGGTCGGGTTTTGGGGGTTACCGGAACGGGGAAAACAATAGCGCAAGCTTTATCAGTTGCTTATAGCGCTATGGATTGTATCCACTTTGAAGGGATGTATTACCGTCGGGATATTGGTTATCGGGTTTTGCAGGATGTTTATTGATGCGATCGCATTCGTAAGTTCTTGCTCCCATTGATAGCAGCAACACGAGACCAGCAATACTCCCTCAACGGCTATTACCCATGGTTAACCCATCAAGCCGTAATAACATCACACACTACCCGAAAACCAATGTTGACTTGGATATTGTCTGCCGGGATATAGCTGAAGCGGCAAGCCGAGCGGCATATCCCAGGAATGATATCCCAGGAACCACCGCGCAGAAGCCGGGAATGATGATCATACTCATTGATACTATTTAGCCAAGCACTACCATCAACCGGAGCGCTTAGGTAGTTTGGGTACCAATGGTCAGCACACCACTCCCAAACATTCCCATGCATGTCATACAAACCAAAGGAATTGGCTACACCAAAGCTACCTACACGAGTAGTTTGTTCTCGATATACCCCTTCTGGCTCAGAGCTGTATGTACCGTTGCTATCGTAATTGGCCACATCGGTGGTAATGGTTTCACCGAAGTGGAATGGCGTACTGGTACCAGCCCGACAGGCATATTCCCATTCCGCCTCACTCGGAAGCCGATAGTTTCGTCCAGTCAGCCTAGATAGAATAGCACAAAATTTCATCGCCTCATACCAAGATACCTTTTCCACTGGCAGAGTATCGCCTTTGAACTTAGAGGGCTGGGGGTTTAGGGAAGGGGAGACTTGGAATAAGGTTGCTACAGCCCGCCACTGGGCCTGGGTAACCGTAAACTTTCCCATGAAGAAGGGAGAGACTCTGACCCAATGCTGTGGACTTTCATCGTCGCTATGTCCCTTCTCAGTTTCTGGTGAACCCATGAGGAATCTTCCCCCAGGGATGTACACCATATCTAGCCCTACACCATTGCCTAAGTCTTCTGTGAAATATTGGGCTTGGTGACGGCGGCGCTTTTTAATTTCACCGTATTTATCTAGAGTTACCACATCAAACTCAAAAGATTTTAGGGTCACTCCCTCGACTGGTGAGGGCTCGGAGTTTTGGAATTGGTTAAAAAATCCAACTACAGCTATTCCTAAACTGCCCAACCCCCCCGCTTGACTTGATTGTTGTCTATTAACAACAGTAGAATCTTCTGGTTTCTGGGATGGCCGTGGAGGATTAAGTTCGGAGTTGATTGCTTGTAACTTTTCCCAAAGAACCTGAGTATCTTTAGGACGTTGATAAACTCGCACCATCAAACTATCAATAAAATCCCCTAACTCTGAAGAAATGTGTGGTGCATGGGGTCGCCACATCAAGATATCATTACCAGCATCATACAAATCTGAGGGTTCTTGCCCTGTCAGCAAATAAACAAATGTCCGTCCTAGAGCGTAGAAATCCGATTGGGGTACCGCTTGACCATGGATTTGTTCTAGGGGAGTATACCCAGGGGAAATCATACTGGTAACATTCCCAGCAGATTGTTTGAACATAAAAGTGTCGGTAACTTGGCGCACTGTGCCAAAATCAATTAATACTAGTTGTCCATCTGGACGCAAAATAATATTGGAAGGTTTGATATCGCGATGGAAAAAGTTTTCCTGATGAACTGCTTGGAGAATATCAACGATTTGAAATAACCAATCCAAGGCTAATTTTTCATCAATGGGGCGATTTCCTCGCTTTTCCTGATACTCCTCTAAATTCAGCCCAGAGATTTTTTCCATGACCAAACAGTATAGGGGGGTTTGGTGGTTTCTGGGAAAGAAGGTAAAATTTTCCTCTCCTTTAGGAATACCTGGATGATTGAGCTGAGTGAGAACTCTGGCTTCTTGCTCAAAAAGTTCCACAGCTTTGGGTTCATCGTTAATCAAAATTTTGAGAACCTTGGCAATTCCCTTGTGAGTCACCTCATAGATTCGTCCAAAGCCACCTTCTCCGAGTAATCGGCTGACCCGATACCGTCCCGCCAGCAATAACTCAGAACCGCAGCTTGAGCAGAATAGATCCGTATCAGGGTTACCGGGCTGAGGACACCCAGGATTTATGCACAGGATCATTGGGGTTAAAGATGGGTTGATCTACTTGAAAGTTTAGCTTTAAGTTTGTTAAGTAGAAGTTTTAAGTAGAAATGCGTTCGCGTAGTGTGGTCTACGGCCAATCGCTTTTGGTATAGTCAACGACAATAATAAGCCTAAATATTACAACTTAATCGTTGGTCATTAATAATGCCACGAACAGATAGCTATGGGCAAGATACTTATAGGCAAGTCTACAGACTAGATTTTCCGCAGCTGGATGCCGGGAAAGCAGCACCTGCGGTTCTAACATCCCAGGAAAAGCGCGATCTATCGCGATCTATACAGTGATATCTATAACAGTGCGATCGCACTCCCATCCAATTGCTGATGAACCCTATATATAAAAACAATAGCGATAGAGCTATCCTAGCAATGCTTTAGGTCTAGGATAGACAAGGGGTGATCGGGTGATCGGGAGAAATTAAGCTCTCAAGTATATACTAGACACTGAAGTTCTCAAAAAATCTTCATAAAGAAACTTATACCCACTGATACCAGCGGTATCGATGGTCTCAATGATAACCTTCATGGGAAAATATGAATCCAGGAATTGACCTCCAAAGCAGTTTTATTCAATCGCTGAGTGATCTAGGCATCCCCGCTGGTGCAGCTAAAGCCATTTGGATGCCATTACCCCTATTTCTAATGATTACCGTTGCCACCGTAGGGGTTTTGGTAGTGGTCTGGTTAGAACGAAAAATTTCAGCTGCTGCTCAACAGCGCATTGGTCCAGAATACGCTGGCCCTCTAGGGGTACTCCAGCCTGTAGCAGATGGCATCAAACTCGTCTTCAAAGAAGATGTTATTCCAGCCAAATCTGACTCTTTATTATTCACCCTCGGACCAATCCTGGTTGTACTGCCGGTATTTATCTCCTACCTGATTGTACCGTTTGGACAGAACTTGGTAATTACCAATGTGGGCACAGGCATATTCCTATGGATTGCCCTGTCGAGCATTCAGCCGATTGGTCTGTTAATGTCTGGCTACGCCTCTAATAATAAGTATTCCTTACTCGGAGGCTTAAGAGCTGCAGCTCAGTCTATCAGTTACGAAATTCCTCTAGCATTAGCGGTTCTAGCTGTTGTCATGATGTCCAACAGCCTCAGCACCATTGACATCGTTGATCAGCAATCGGGATACGGCATTCTGGGTTGGAATATCTGGCGTCAACCAGTGGGTTTCCTAATTTTTTGGATTTCGGCCTTGGCAGAATGCGAGCGACTCCCCTTTGACTTACCCGAAGCAGAAGAAGAACTGGTAGCTGGCTATCAGACAGAATACGCTGGGATGAAATTTGGTTTGTTCTATGTCGGTTCCTACGTCAATCTCGTGTTATCTGCCTTGCTCGTAGCAGTGCTCTATCTCGGTGGGTGGGAGTTCCCCATTCCTCTCGATAAGCTTGCGGGCTGGCTAGGTGTGAGTGAAACCAGTTCCTGGTTGCAGGTGATTACTGCTTCTTTAGGGATTACCATGACCCTGCTAAAGGCTTACTTCCTGATCTTTACAGCTATTCTGTTACGCTGGACACTGCCTCGGGTTCGGATTGACCAATTGCTTAACTTAGGCTGGAAGTTTCTACTACCAGTAGCTTTGGTAAATCTTCTATTAACTGCTGCTCTTAAATTGGCATTTCCAATTGCCTTTGGTGGTTAGTTATTAGTTATATCAAGTCCGTTTACTGGCTACTTTTTTATTAAAAGTTAAGAATTAACAAGTAACGAAAAAACGATAGTAATAAGTAGTAAAACGGACAAGATATACTTAAAAAAGTACATAATTTAGGAATCATAAATCAGTACTACAATACTCAGCAAGACCATCAAGAGAGAGACACTAAACTATTATTATGCTAAAGTTCATCAAACAGGTTGGCGACTACGCTAAAGAAACTGTGCAGGCTGCTCGCTACATTGGTCAAGGGATATCGGTGACTTTTGATCACATGCAACGGCGTCCAATTACAGTACAATACCCTTACGAAAAACTAATCCCCTCTGAGCGCTATCGCGGTCGGATTCATTTTGAATTTGATAAGTGTATTTCCTGCGAAGTCTGTGTGCGGGTTTGTCCGATTAACTTGCCAGTGGTAGATTACGAATTTGATAAAGCTACTAAGAAGAAAAATCTCAAGCACTACAGTATAGATTTCGGAGTTTGTATTTTCTGTGCTAACTGCATTGAATACTGCCCCACTAACTGTCTATCAGCGACGGAAGAATATGAAATTTCTACCTACGACCGTCATGAGTTGAACTATGATAATGTAGCCCTGGGACGCCTCCCCTATAAAGTTACCCAAGACCCAATGGTAACTCCTCTAAGGGAATTGGCTTATCTACCGAAAGGGGTTATGGATCCTCATGATTTGCCAGCAGGTTCTCAAAGGGCTGGTATGCGTCCAGAGGAAATTCTCGAGCAAATGCAATCAAAGGAAGAAGACGTTAAGAGTTAGTTGTTAGTCATTGGTCTTTTAAAAGTTGTTCGCGTAGCGTGGCCAAAGGCCAAGGTTGAAGGTTGAAGGTTGAAAATTTAAAGTTGAAGGTTGAAGGTTGAAGGTTAACTAGTGACTGTTGACTGTGACCAATGACTTATCACTAATAACGATTAGCCAAAAATATATCACGAGGAGATAAGCTAAGCATGAATCTAGCGGAAGGGGTTCAGATAATTTCCGTTGCCATACTATCGGTGATCATGATTGGGGCGGCTTTAGGGGTTGTCCTTCTTTCCAACATTGTATACTCAGCGTTTTTACTGGCTGGTGTTTTCATCGGTATTTCTGGATTGTATATTCTGCTAAATGCTGACTTTGTAGCAGCAGCACAGATATTAATCTATGTTGGGGCGGTTAATGTCCTAATTTTATTTGCCATCATGTTGGTGAATAAGCGAGAGGATTTTCAACCAATGACTAAGCGCTGGGTGCGCACTGGATCCACTGCTATAGTCTGTATTGGTTTGTTTGCGCTTCTGAGTACAATGGTTTTGGCAACGCCATGGTCAGTTGAAATTGATCCAGCTATGGTTGTTACTAATACTGCTGTGGAGATTGGTCAGCATTTTTTCAGTGACTTTTTATTGCCGTTTGAGCTAGCTTCTGTACTTTTGTTAATGGCAATGGTAGGGGCAATTATCATAGCTCGTCGGGATTATATTCCTGAGGAATTGGTTTCGAGAGATCAGGAAATTGCTACAGCTTTGACCTTGCCTGAACGTCCTCGGGAGCTTGCGTCTGTAGCAGGAGATTCCACTAAGACAACCGTTTAGTTTTTTGTTGAAGGTTGTTCGCCCTTGGCATGGTGAAGGGTAAGTTGTTCGCGTAGCGTGGCCGAAATGCCAAGGTTTACTGTCACCCCTCAAGGGTCAATAACCAACTAGTAATTACCCATTTAAAAACTAAGCTGATGTTCATTTTTCTTGATGCAGTCGCTCATGGGGGAGACCCCCAAGACCGCGCTGCATCGCTTAAATTGGTTATTACCTGTTACCATAACCGCTGTTAACTGTTCCCTTTGAGCAATTTAGGTATCCCAATCTAAATGCTGAATAGCTTACTATTACCTACCTAAAAAACTATCAGATTTATGGAACTTCAACTCCAATACTTTTTACTACTTGCTGCTGCTTTGTTCTGCATCGGTATTTATGGTCTAGTAACTAGCCGCAATGCCGTGCGAGTGCTGATGTCTATTGAGCTAATGCTGAATGCGGTCAATCTGAATTTAATGGGGTTCTCTAATTTTATGGACTCAGCAGGGATTAAAGGTCAAGTGTTTACTGTTTTTGTAATTACGGTAGCAGCTGCAGAAGCGGCGGTGGGTTTAGCTATTGTGCTGTCGATATATCGTAATCGGGATACGGTGGATATGGAACAATTTAATCTGCTGAAGTGGTAGATTCAACAAAAGCTAAACATAGGGCGTTGCTCACTTGTGGAATGATTTAGGGTAAGTGGTAAGTGGTAAGTGGTAACTGACCCAACTAGACTTGATATTATTCCTTAGATCAGCAACGCCAAAATCTAGCACTCCTCAATCAGCTGACTTATCTAGTTCACAAATCAAGTTTTAGTTAACTTGAGAAAAGTGTGATAATAGACGGGGGTTGAAAACTGACTGCTTAGCAAAAACTCAAAGATTAGTTAATTTTGTAAACTTCCTTTAGAATCTGGTGTGACTATTTCGGTGAACTCATAAAATAAAAATGAATTATGGTACCCCTAAGAGACGAAAACCCAATCACAATCACGCCATATATTACTATCCTTCTGATTGCTATTAATATTTTAGTCTTTATTTATGAACTTAGCTTAAGTAAACCAGAACTCGACACGTTTTTTAGGCTTTATGCTGTGGTACCTAGGGAGTTAACCGCTAGTTTCGAGGGTTTTCCTGTGGGCCAGCCTGTGCCAGAACCCTTGACTCTGATCACATCCCAATTTCTCCATGCTGGCTTTCTTCATGTTGGCTCCAATATGTTATTTTTGTGGATTTTTGGTAACAACATTGAAGAAAAACTTGGGGGGATAAGGTTCTTAATTTTTTATCTCACTTGTGGGGCTTTAGCCGCGTTAGCCCAATGGTTTTTCTCAGCTCTATCTCCTATCCCTGCTTTAGGAGCTAGTGGAGCAATTGCTGGAGTGATGGGTGCCTATATTATCAGGTTTCCTAATGCTAAAATCCTGACTCTAGTGCCCCTATTTATCATATTTTTCGTAGCTAGGATACCAGCTGTATTTTATCTAGGGTTTTGGTTTCTACAGCAAGCGTTTAATGGCATAGCTAGTCTGGGAGCACAGGCTCAAGTGGGAATGGAGGGGGGAGGAATTGCTTACTGGGCTCATGCTGGTGGATTTGTGTTCGGAGCTATCCTTGGTCCAATCTTAGGTTTATTTGATGATTAGTGATTGGTGGGGATGGGGAAGCCTTCAGCAGTCAGCACTCAGCAGTCAGCACTCAGTAGTCAGAACTCAGCAGTCAGCACTCAGCTTTCAATAACATTGATTAAAGAAATTTACCGGTTTTATTCAAAAGCTGTTGTCGTAGCTTGCCCATAATAGCCCATAAGCTGCATGCTGATAGCTAATGGCTGATAGATGATAGATGATAGCTGAATAATTATAGGGAAGCTGTTAATTTTTTTAGCAAAAATGTAAAACCTGTGTTGAACAGGACATATTTTAGAATAGAATGTGAAATCTGGGGGTAAAATACATTACCCCTGTCTTGGATTCCAGGTAAGAAGCCTTTTCTAAATGAGCGCGAGAACACTGTTTGACAAAGTTTGGGATTTACATAGTGTTGGCACGTTGCCTTCGGGTCAGACTCAACTATTTATTGGTTTACACTTAATTCATGAAGTTACTAGTCCCCAAGCCTTTGCGATGCTGCGGGAACGGGGATTGAAAGTGCTGTTTCCGGAACGAACTGTGGCAACGGTAGACCATATTGTTCCGACGGAAAACCAAGGTCGTCCGTTTGCTGATGTCTTGGCAGAGGAGATGATGCAAGCGTTGGAAAACAGTAGTAAGGAGTTTGGGATTCGATTTTATAATATCGGCTCTGGGAATCAGGGCATTGTCCATGTGATTGCTCCGGAACAAGGGTTGACTCAGCCAGGCATGACGGTGGCTTGCGGGGATTCCCATACTTCGACTCATGGTGCGTTTGGTGCGATCGCATTTGGAATTGGTACCTCTCAAGTCCGTGATGTCTTAGCTTCCCAAACCTTGGCATTGTCTAAGCTTAAGGTTCGCAAAATAGAGGTGAATGGTAGTTTACCCCCAGGGGTTTACCCGAAAGATGTGATCTTACACATCATCCGTAAATTAGGGGTCAAAGGTGGCGTTGGCTATGCCTATGAATATGCTGGTACTACTTTTGAACAGATGTCCATGGAAGGACGGATGACTGTGTGTAATATGTCCATCGAGGGGGGGGCTCGGTGCGGCTATGTTAACCCGGATCAGGTAACCTTTGACTATCTTAAGGGGAAAGATTTTGCTCCCAAGGGCGCAGATTGGGATCAGGCGGTGGCTTGGTGGAACAGTATCCGGTCCGATGATGATGCCGTGTATGATGATGTGGTTAGGTTTGAGGCGGCAGACATTGCGCCTACAGTGACCTGGGGGATTACACCAGGTCAAGGAATTGCGGTTAATGAAACCATTCCGATACCGGAGAGTTTGCCAGAAACGGAAAGAGCGATCGCACAACAAGCCTATGAGTACATGCAGCTAACTCCAGGCACAGAAATTCAAGGCACAAAGGTGGATGTGTGTTTTATCGGTAGCTGCACCAATGGTAGACTGACTGACCTGCGAGAAGCCGCTAAATTTGCTCAAGGTCATCATGTGGCTGAGGGAGTCAAAGCCTTTGTGGTTCCAGGTTCGGAACGGGTTAAGCAAGAAGCAGAAGCAGAAGGACTCGATCAAGTCTTTGTGGAGGCTGGGTTTGAGTGGCGAGAGCCTGGATGCTCGATGTGTTTGGCAATGAATCCGGACAAACTCCAAGGGAGTCAGATTAGTGCTTCGTCTTCTAACCGCAATTTTAAAGGTCGCCAGGGGTCTTCCACGGGACGGACGTTGTTGATGAGTCCAGCTATGGTTGTAGCCGCAGCCGTTAAAGGGGCAGTGGCTGATGTTCGGGAGTTGATGGTATAGGAGCAGGTCTGATGAGTAGTGAAGTAAAGATGATTACCGGAACAGGAATTCCTGTAGTAGGGAATGATATCGACACCGACCGGATTATCCCAGCTCGATTTTTGCGCTGTGTGACCTTTGATGGTCTCGGACAACAGGTTTTTGTTGATGACCGCGCTCAAGCTAACGGACAACATCCCTTTGACCAACCCCACTATCAAGGTGCAACGGTTTTAGTAGTAAATGGTAACTTTGGCTGTGGGTCTTCACGGGAACATGCCCCTCAAGCGATATCTAAATGGGGGATTCAAGGAATTGTCGGAGAGAGTTTTGCCGAAATCTTTTTTGGTAACTGCTTGGCGATAGGGCTTCCCTGTGTGACCGCTGACTCGGAAACCGTCAAGCAATTACAAACAAGCCTCCATGAGAATCCTGAAATCCCGATGACCTTGGATTTGGAAGAGATGCAAGTCTATTGTGGTGAGTTGCAGGCTTCTGTGTTTATGGAGGATGGACCAAGAAACATGCTGTTGACTGGGACTTGGGATACTTGTGGACAACTGGTTGCTCAAGTAGAAGCGATTCGATCCACAGCGGCTAGGTTGCCTTATATGGATTGGGGAGTTGTTTCTTAGTAGCTGATTAACTAGGATCTGCTTAACTAGACATAACTTGACCGAAGACCCTGAGGGCGCAAGCCCCTGGATTCTATCCCGGAGACGAAACCTTAGGAGAGTGGAGCCTTTATGGTTGGCAGGCTATGCATAAAAAGGTTAAAACTTATTGATTAGCGATGCAGCGCGGTCTTGGGGGTTTCCCCCATGAGCGACTGCATCAAGACAAGGCTCCACTCTCCTTACGGTAACTTCAAACCATGGGGTTAGCCCGAACGGTAATTTATTCCCTAACTGTTCGGGAACTTTTACTTCAATAGTTCGACTATAATAGTAAGTAAAGAAACTACAGCAAAGGAGGTGATAGTAAAGTGCTGGGAATGGAGTTCAAGGCTGTCTTAAAAGAGAGTCAGAAAGTAGCAATAAATGAAGCTATTAGAACAGCTCGCTTTGTCAGAAACAAGGTGCTCCGATTCTGGATGGATAATCGTGGAATTGGAAAGAAAGAACTCTATCGATACAACACTCAATTAAGGGATGAATTTGAATTTGTCAAACATCTTAACAGCCATGCTTGTCAAGCATCTGTTGAAAACGTAGAACGTGCTATTAAACGCTTCTTTGATAACTGTAAAAAGAAAGTCCCGGGGAAGAAAGGGTATCCAAAATTTAAGAAGCATTCTAGGTCAGTCGAGTATAAGCAATCTGGATGGAAGTTATCCCCAGATAGTAAGTCGATAAAATTCACGGACAAAAAGGGGATTGGGCAAGTAAAGCTCAAGGGTACCTGGGACTTATGGCGATTCGACCCTAAGCTCATAAAGCGGGTTCGCATAGTCCAAAGAGCTGATGGCTACTACATTCAATTTTGCGTGAAAGTTGATACTTCAGAACAATTACAAGCCACTGGCTGTAATGTCGGCCTAGATGTTGGCTTAAAAGAGTTTTATACGGACTCAGATGGATATGCAGAACCCAATCCTAGATTTTACCGAAAAGGCGAGAAACGATTAAAGTTCTATCAGCGTCGGGTTTCTCGAAAAAAGAAAGGCTCTGCTAACCGAAAGAAAGCCATTAATAGACTAGGCAGGACACACCTCAAAATAAGTAGGCAACGTGAAGAACATGCCAAGAGACTGGTTAGAAGTTACCGTAAGATAGTGGAGCCTTATTACAAAAGATTTAACCCTTTTATGCAAAGCCGAACACCCATAAAGGCTCCACTATCTAAGGTTTCGTCTCCGGCAAGTTGCGTAATCAGGTCTAACGACCTGGTCGCTTACGAAAATTTGAGGGTTAAAAACTTAGTTAAAAATCACTGTCTCGCCAAGTCTATTAATGATGCAGGTTGGTACCAGTTTAGGGAATGGTTGGAGTATTTTGGTCAAAAGTTTGGTCGGATAACTGTCGCAGTTAATCCTGCTTATACAAGCCAGAATTGTTCCAATTGTGGTGAGGTGGTCAAGAAGTCATTATCAACTCGAACCCATGTCTGTAAGTGTGGGTGTCGGCTAGATCGCGACCACAATGCCGCCAAAAACATCCTAACTAGAGCCTTGAGTACCGTGGGGCACACGGGAACTTTAATTAACGCTTGGGGAGAATTGGCCTCTACTCTTCCTGATTCCGGTCTGGTTGAGCAAGTCAGCTCGTTGAACCAAGAATCCCCTAGCTTCTAGCTATGGGGAGTGTCAAAAATGCTGAACAGGAAAATAATTTTGTGGAGCCTAAAGTTGCCAGTGAAATAGTTAACACTGACCAGTGAATAAATATGGGTTAACAGATCAAAAGTGGTTCTCCCTTCGCATTCGGTTTAGGGTAGGTTTGTAGGTTTAAGAATGAAAAAAAGCTTGAGGCTAGCTGCGGTTTTTTATATACTCACGTGTTGTGTGGCTTCTGGTTTAGTATCTCAAGCTACTGTTGAGTCAGAATCTGGTCAACTAGGCCATAAACGATTAATTACTAGCAAATTAATTACTAGCACTATATCCGAATCATTAAAGGATAGGGCTGAGTCACTGATGATAGCCCAATTTCCCCTACCAGAAATTAGTGACCCAGCAGATAAAAAGCGTTTCGAGCAGGTGATGGAGTATGCGATCGCAAACCACTTGTCTGAGCGGACGCTCCCAGAGATCATGCAAGCGATCGCACAGCAATTTTTGGGCGCAAGCTATAAAGCTCACTTATTAGACCAAGCCAGTCAAGAAACTTTAGTTATCACCCTCAATGAATTTGACTGCGTCCTTTTTGTGGAAACCATTCTAGCCCTAGCGCGAGGGATAACCGTAAAGGATTATTCTCAGCAGACCTTTGTCAATCACCTTCGTGACCAGCGTTATGGGGATGGTAATCTAAATGGCTATTGCAGCCGATTACACTATTTCTCTCAATGGATTGATGACAATCAGAGAAGGGGCACAGTTAAAAACATAGCGCTAGATTTAGGAGGAGTATCCCGCCAGAAAACCCTCAACTACATGAGTAAACACAGGGGTAAGTACCCATCTTTAGTAAGTGATGAGTCAAATTACCAGTGTATAGTAGCCATGGAAGCTAATCTGAAGCAGACAACTGTTAATTTCATTCCCCATGATCAGATTAGGAAAGCCTACAATCAACTGCAACCAGGGGATATTATTGGCATTGCTACTACTATTCCTGGTCTAGATGTCACCCACACTGGCTTAGTGTATCGTACTGCTGATGGGAATATCGGTTTTATTCATGCATCACCTGCCGGTAGAGTCACCATTGCCCGTGATTTACAACGGTATGCCAGACATGTTAGACATTCCCTTGGGATTGTAGTCGCTCGACCCGTTGATCCAGCAATTCCAAGCACTAGCAATATCCTCCAGTGACAGGGGTCAAGAGTGCCAGGACTTACCTAGTAAATCTAGATGTGGTGTGAGTTAATAAAGCACCCTACTACCTATAGGTTTCGATGCCCATTTTTGCGTAAGTCCTGGCGAATACACTCTCAGTCGTGATTACTGGTAGGAATGCCTTGCTGCTACCGATTGGGTCAAGCTCTTTGTGTTCTAGATTCAAGCTATGGTCTGTTTATTGAGCGGGAACCCTAACATCTCTCGTTGTTGCAAATAGAGTTGAGCCACTCGCCTTGCTAGATTGCGAATTCTACCGATATAACGAGTTCGCTCAGTCACTGAAATCACACCCCTAGCGTCCAGTAAGTTGAAAGTGTGAGAACACTTCAGAACGTAGTCTAGTGTAGGCATAACAAGTCCTCGCTGGGTTAGTTGTTCTGCCTCTTGCTCGTAAAGACCAAATAGCGTGAACAGTAAATCTGGGTTAGAGGATTCAAAATTATAAGTACATTGTTCAACTTCTCCCTGAAGGTGAACATCTCCATAGCTAATTTGGTCATTCCACTGGATTTTAGTAAAAGCCTCTACTTCCTGGAGATACATAGCTAATCGTTCCAAACCATAGGTGATCTCAATGGGTACAGGACGACAATCAATGCCACCACACTGTTGGAAGTAGGTAAATTGAGTAATTTCCATGCCATCTAACCAGACTTCCCAGCCAACTCCCCAAGCCCCTAGGGTAGGAGATTCCCAATTGTCTTCAACAAAGCGAATGTCATGGTCTTCAGGGCAAATACCTAAAGCTTTGAGGGAATCTAGGTAAATATCTTGAATATTATTCAGTGACGGCTTGATCAGTACTTGGTATTGGTAGTAGTGCTGGTAGCGATTCGGGTTTTCGCCGTAGCGTCCATCGGTAGGTCTTCGGCATGGTTCAACATAAGCAACTGACCAGGGTTCTGGACCAATAGCTCTCAAGAATGTATGAGGACTCATCGTCCCTGCTCCTTTCTCGGTATCGTAGGACTGGGCAATCAAGCAACCATGTTTTGCCCAGAATTGATTCAATGTTGCAATCACTGATTGAAAATTCACTGACACCTCCAGTGTTTGGTAACGGTAACTTATGGCCAAGACATTTCTTGATGCAAAGGGCGAGTGGGGAGGGGCTGTGTGGGTCACGCCGTGATTCTCCTTTCTCCTTTGGAGACGCTGCACGAACAGAGACACTAAGTAAACGCACCTTGTAAGCCCCGTGGAAACCAGGCCAGTTGCTAATGGGTTAAACCCTGTAATAAAGCCATTTTCTCCCCAAGACCACCCTGCATACCTATTTATTCTGGCGCAAATGCCTTGTCAGAGCTAGGTTAGTAAGTTGTTCAACAATGGATTTCATGGTGCCAGTGCAAAGGGCTCTTCACTAATCTTGCCTCTGATGAATCCTGGACAATTACCGTAAATCCAGGTGAATTTCCCATTTCACTCGCGAGCATCGCAGCAGTCCCAATCCGCACTTACAGGCAGGATCGACAGACACGCCCGTCACCAGGTATGTATCTAAGATATACAAGAATTCCCAAAATAATGCTGCCGACTCCCGACTCCCGAACCAAATCTAAAGAAGCTACCCCTGTGACCTGAGAGCTTCCCCCTCTTCCCCTGGTCAGACCTCCGAAATGGATTCAAAAAAAAATTTAAAAATTCTAAAACCCTTGCCATACCTATGCTTCAAGGATTTATCAAGAAAAAAGTTTCGGTTTTAGGTTGACAAACGCTTTTTTACCCTGTAAATTAGTAAATGGCGATGAGGAAAGCCAAGCGCACCGCACCGCCCCGAACCAAGAAAAATCTATAGTTTGAGAGCCAATATACGGTCGCTACTCGTCAAGAAATTTTCAGGTTAATCTGACCTAATTATAGGACAGATTGGCCAAAACTAAAACCTAAAATTCCGAACTGGTTCGAAGTTAACAGTTATTATTACTGTTTACTAAGAGTCAGGGAAAGAAAAAAAACAACTTGAGTACCATGGAGAGTTTGATCCTGGCTCAGGATGAACGCTGGCGGTATGCTTAACACATGCAAGTCGAACGCCCCTTCGGGGGAGTGGCGGACGGGTGAGTAACGCGTGAGAATCTGCCTTCGGGTGGTATGACAGCATGATTGAAAGATCTTGATCGGAAAAGTAGGACAGTTCCATATTGAGCTCACTTTGATAGTTTACGCGAGTTTCTGGCTGCCCTAATTTTCTCTGATCACAATGAATTAGCCCTGGGGCTAGGGCGTGTTTTCAAAGTTTTCCGCAAGATTTAGATCCCCCCCAGCCCCCCTTAAAAAAGGGGGGAGCCATACTCAAAGTCCCCCTTTTTTAAGGGGGATTTAGGGGGATCTCCGAGTTTGAAAACACGCCCTAGGGGGGCTAAACCATACCCAGAATCAGCAACGCCAAATAAGCTGACGGCTGACGGCTGACGGCTGAATGCTTACGTTTTGTTACACAAAAGATGACAATGGTGTATAACTAGATGATAATTTTTCTGATCATCTGGATTGGACAATTTCTCTCCCTAGTAGGTTCTCGCTTAACTCAGTTTGCCTTCAATGTCTGGTTGTTTCAAGAAACCGGCTCAGTTACCCAGTTCGGCTTACTGGTTTTGTGTGGTAGCTTGCCTAGTCTACTCATTTCCCCAATCGCAGGGGGATTTGTAGACCGCTGGAGCCGTCGCTGGACGATGATTATCGCTGATTTTTGTGCTGGTCTTTGCACCTTAAGCATAGCTTGGTTATTCATCACAGGAAACCTAGAAATTTGGCACTTGTACATCATCGAAGCTCTTAGTTCTTGCTTCAGCACTTTTCAGGCTAATGCTTATGCTGCTGCCACTACTCTGCTAGTACCAAAAGAAAACCTACCTCGTGCCAGTGGCTTAACCAGTTTGGGGCGGGGTGTATCTAAACTGATTGCACCAGTTTTAGCAGGTATATTGCTGCCCATTGTTCACATCCCAGGCATCATTGTCATTGACTTTGCGACTTTATTTTGTGCCATTGTTCCCTTGATGGTAGTTACATTTCAGGAATTAAATAATCTAGATGAACAGACAGGGAACAAATCTTTTTGGAAGGAGGTTATCTTTGGCTGGAATTTTCTAACTACCAAACCTGGATTGCTAGCATTATTAATTTTATTTGCTAGCAATAACTTATTTACAGGAATATTTAATGTCCTTACTACTCCCCTAGTTTTATCTCTCACCTCCCCTACTGGTCTTGGGATTGTTTTATCCATTGGCAGTTCTGGAATAGTATTAGGTAGCCTGATGATGAGTATCTGGAAAGCTCAGGAGCATTACATCAAAACTATATTTGGCTTTACCCTCCTAGCAGGTCTTTTCATATTTTTGGCAGGTTTACGCCCTTCCCTGTCTCTATTCACGGTTTCTGACTTTTGTTTGTTAGCTATATATCCGGTTATTAGCGGTTTAGTGCAAGTCATGTTTCAAAAGAAAGTACCTCCAGAGATACAGGGAAGGGTTTTTGGTTTGAAAGATCCCATTGCTACTGTGGGTTTAACCCTTGGTTATGGGATCGCTGGCCCTCTAGACGATCTGATTTTTGAACCTCTGATGGCTCCTGATAGTATTTTAGCAGGAAATCTAGGAAAAATAATTGGCGTTGGCCAAGGTCGTGGAATTGGTCTTCTAGACATTGTTATCGGTTTAGTAGTAGTTGTTGGAACCATTGCGGCTTATCAGTATCCTCGCCTCAGATTACTGGAAGAGGAATTGCCCGATAGCATTCCTGACCAACCTTTGCCGAGCAAAAACTAATCACCAAAGCACAAGTATGATTCCACTCAAAAGAAGAAGTGATTTATCAAAAATGGCAGAATGAAATAGAATCTATCCCGATTTTCGGGGTTGCTGAACCAAAGAATGAATTGTCTGTTACTTTTAAACTTAGAATTGGAAGTAGATGAAAGGTTGATAAGCAACTCTAACCAAAGGTAAAATAGCTGAAACACAAAGTCCATAAATAGCCGCAAAACTCCAATTGGGAATTATACGCCACCAGTTACTAAACCAGTTTTTGTATGCTGCCCAATGTAGTAATACTAAAGGAATAAAGATCCATGCAGCTTGAAGTTCTAAGTTTTCAGTACCAGGAGAATTAAACAAGACAAAAGATTTGACAATAGTTAAGCCACTAAAAAAATCTTCACTGCGAAAAAAGATTCCAGAAGCACAAAACCAGTAAAACGTTAAAGGGACACCTAGAGCATTTCTAACAGGTAGTAATTTCTTGTAGGGAGATAGCCGTGTTGACCATTCTTTATGTACAGCTAAAGCTATACCATGTAATCCTCCCCAAACAACAAAGTGCCAAGCTGCACCATGCCATAGTCCCGTTACCAGCATAGTATAGATAAGATTACTATAAGAGAATATACTGGTTCTATCTTTTTTTTCCCGTCTTCTCATCAAAGGAATATAAAGATAGTCTCGGAACCAAATAGACATAGTAATATGCCAGCGTTTCCACAGTTCTGTGATGTTACTGGCAAAGTAAGGAAAGTTGAAGTTTAAAGGTAATTTATAGCCTAGTAAACCAGCAGATGCGATCGCCATATCTGAATATCCAGAAAAGTCGCAGTAAACTTGGATGCTCAAAGAGATTACACTTATCCAAGCACTCGCTACTGTATAAATCTCTGGATTAGCAAAATACTCATCGACTATAAGAGAAAGATTATCTGCAATACAGGCTTTCTTAAAATATCCTACCAGAAACAGCATCAAACAACTCCTAACCTCAACTTGACTAAATGTTTTCGGTGTCAATAACTGAGGTAAAAAGATGGCAGCACGAACAATAGGCCCAGCAACCAATTGGGGAAAAAAGCTGACAAACAAGGCAAAATCCCAAAAGTTTTTAGTTGGTTTGAGTTTACCTCGGTAAATATCTAAAGAGTAGCTGAGGGTTTGAAAGGTATAAAAGCTAATTCCTACAGGTAGAATAATTTGTAGAATGGGAAAACTTATAGGTAAGCCAAGTAAATTGAGAAAATTAGCCGCTGAATCAGTAAAAAAGTTATAATACTTAAAAAATCCTAAGATACTAAGATTGCCTATTAAACTCAATACTAGCCATAGTTGGCGTTGTCGGAAGTCTATAGGTTTTGACGCAAGGTTGTTCCAATCAAAGTTTTTTGTCCTATCAGTTTCCTTAGTTTCCCAATCTGGATTAGCATCATCAATTATAGGTCTTGATATCATCAAACCAATGATATAATCAATGATTGTGGAAGCCAACATTAAAGATAAGAAGCGCCAATTCCAAGCGGCATAAAAAATATAGCTACAAATGAGTAACCAAATTTTACGATGCTGGTGTTCGCTTAATGTCCAATAGATACAGAAAACTGTAAGGAAAAAAAATAGGAAGCGAAATTCGGTAAAAATCATTTCTAATTTTTATAAAGGATAGATTCCTGATTTTTCTGTTTCAAGATATTTAGTAAATTGTTCTGCCATAGAACGAGTAAATTCCCTTGCACCTCTGTCATTTAAGTGCACAAAATCCCATCTGTTGTCAACTTGATATAAAGTAGGGAAAGCTTCCGGATTGTTTAAAGCAAAAACTACTGATGTATTGCGGCTTTTATACAATTCCATTGCTGTTGTTTCTTCATATCCCACAGTTGGAGATATAAAAACAATGGGCTTAATTCCCTGTTCTTCGATCAGATCGCACATATTTTTGATAACTTTTAAAGTATAAGGTTTAAAGAGATTAATTGATGCAGTGTTCCTTTGCTTAAACTTATATATTTCTTTATCTACATTTTGATAATAATCATCTAAATTATTTAAAAGCTTTCGTCTAACATTGTCCCATTTGCTAGTATATTTAGCTAACCGATCTAAGGAAATATATCCAGATTCTTCTATCAATAATTGTTGTTTTGCAATCTTTAATGGGTTGGAGTGTAATACTTTTTGTTGCCAAAAATTAGAAAATCTACCCATCGATAAAATTCTATATAAGAAACTTTTTAAGTTGCCATAAGCAATAATAAATTTTAATCGGAGGGGATGTTTTTTTTCCAACATTATACGTAAAGCTAAGATGGTTTGCTTAGGAGTATGCCAATATATACTTCTGGCAGAACCTGAATTACGTAGTTTCTCATCCATAGCATCGGGGTATTCTATAAATAACCAGTTTAAATTAGCCGGTTTTAAAGCAATTATATCTCTTAAATAAAAGTCTATCTCTGCTACTGTTGCTCCACCAATTGCCCCATTAAAAGATTTAATTTCTCTGTTTTGCTCTGCCATTAATTTATCGAATAAATTAGGTACTATACCGTGTTCAGTTGTACTAGGACCGATAAAAATAGCATTATATTCATCTTTGTGTTCGGCAAAGTATTTTAGCTTAAGATTAACATTATTAGGAGAATTAAGAATGTTAGGATAAGGAAATATTATATTGGCAAGAACAAAAAATATTGTTAACGTAATTGTGAAAATAATACTGTAAGCAGTTGCTGTAAACAAATTATGATATTTACAATTTTTCCAGATACTAAATTGTGTCATAAATCATCATTTATTCTAAATTTATATGAAGCCATTATTCTGTGGAACGGTTTCAATTTTTGTTCTAATTTCGCTAATTGGTAAACAATTTTGTGATATTTCCTAGATTGAAATTATCGGCTACTTTATCTAATTGATACTCTTCCCTTTTCATTTGCCTCTATTATCTTTTTTCTAACATCTAATGAATATACTCTCATCCTCTCTTTTTCCTTTTATTCTACTCTCCTACTTACTGTACATCAAAAACCAGGAAATTGCTAAGCAGGTGCACAAAATTAATTACACAATTCAAAAATCTCCGTAATCCTTACACTGTAAGGGTTACGGAGATTTGTAGTCTGGTTGACTGACAAAACATTTCAGATCGACTGCTCAATAAGGGTTTCCGCACTCTCCAAGCGAACCCGGCGAAGCCCTTTAGTGGCAAAAGGCTTGAAGGCAAATGATCAAGCTTAAAATCTGAAGCCCAAAACGATCAATCCATAAGTGCATTTGCTGTAAGCCCTAGAACCCTTGTATATAGAGAGTTTCAGGGCTTCGCTCGTAAACTTTTGTCAGTCAACCAGGTTCATCAGCTCTCATGTATTTAGTAAATTGCTTGACACTTTCCATCTTCTTGATTGTAATTTGTGTTTAATTTTAGCAGTTTCCGGTTAATTTCAATACAATTAAAAAAAACTGGTTGTGATAGAAGCATTCAGTTATCAGCTAATGCACTACAGTAACAGCTTTTGAATAAACAGGTAAACTATCCGTTTAGTCTCTGTTACGGCAGGCTGATGGCTGGCATGATGTACTTCACGACTATATCTTTTCCATCTCCCTAACCAGGGGTAAAATTTCCTTACCAAAGTAGGTCATTGTTTCCAGTTCAGGCCAACCAGAAAAAATGAACTGAGAGCAGCCCATCTTTTTATATTCCATGATTGCTTCAGCAATATCAATCGGGCTTCCGACAAGGGCCATAGAAGACGGTCCATGGGCAGGTACAGCACCCTTCCATAACCAAGGGGTAAGCCAATTACCATCAGCTTCTTCTTGATAAGCAAATTTTATCGATTGGAAATCAGAGTTCTTAACAAATACTTCCTCAATCCATTGTTTGTTGCCAGTATTAATCAAAGAGTAAGCAGCTTCTATGGCTTCTTCACGAGTAGGTCTAGCAATTATAGAACCACGTAGACCCACCTCTATTCCTTGGTCAATTATGGTTTTAACACGTGGTCGCAGTTTATCTGGGGTATCGAAAAGAAGTAACCAACAATTACCTTGCTTTACAGCGAGTTCCTGTGCCGCAGGCGAACCGCCACCGATGTAAATTTCTGGGGAATTTCTCTCTGGTGCCACGAAAGGCGTACCGACTTGCCCTTCTTCAATATGGTAGTAGGTGCCTTTAAAAGTAAACCCGCCATTTTTTTGCCAAAACCCTTGACAAATCTCTAAAAACTCCTCGGCTCGCTGATAACGTTGATCGTGTTCGAGAAAATCGCCATAGTAGCCTTGCTCTTTTTGGGAATGACCCATAATTACATTTAAGCTCACTCTGCCATTGCTTAAGGCAGAAAGCGTATTAATTTGTTGCACAAACAAGGTAGGTGAAATTGCTCCAGGTCGATAGGCAACCATGAATTTCATCGTTTCTGTTGCCATTGCTAAAGCAGTGGAAAGTAGAATTGGATCTGGTCTGTAATAGCCGAAGGCAGTCAACAGGGAATCAATACCAATTTCTTCGGCACGGCGGCAGAAGAAAAGATTATTCTCGATATCTGGTAAATTCACTTGTTGCTCAGGTGAATTACTTGCCTGGAGTTTAGCATCTTGTGATACAACTCCTAACCTATTTGCTTGTGCGGCTAATCGCCAGTGGAATCTCAATGAGTTCATCTTAAAAAAAATCGGTAGTTTGGAAACTATTCAGCTTTAGCTACGGTCGGACAAATGTCTCGGCGACTTCAGTTGCAGTTCCTTTACGAGGCAGGGGAGTAACTGTTCCGTAGTTAGCCCTGGACGCTACAACAATGAGTAAACTTTAGAATTATAGGATTGATTGTCTATTATTGTTCCAGTTGACAAGATTTACTGCCACGTTTGATCATAGCGGTTTTTCTTGGCCTGAATAAGTATACATCAGTATACATAATTTTTATGCTATTTATTTGACCAATGTGTGAGAGTTGAACCTCCTACTGGTCACTCTAGGACAGCCCGAACCTGGTTGACAACTTTTCTAGCAGTGCGGTAATATAAATGCTGCGATTGGCTCGACCGTGAATGCCTGTGGATGAGGTGTTGCTGACTAGGGGAGCCGTCGGATTGGCGACTTACTCAGTTGAACCAATAAGTAAACTTCAAAATGTCACAATTAGTGGCGCTTTGTATCAGTTTTATCAAGCAGAAAATGCGTATTTACCTATCGAGTAATCATCAATATCCAGCTAAATTGACTGGAACGGCATCTCAACATACCACGGACCTGCTGGCTAAAGGCTTGGGAGAACTAGGACATGATGTTTTCTACAATCTTGGAGAGAAGGAAATTCTAGAAGCTTTGCCAGAAACCGTTAATCAGGTCAGGGAACGAAGGTTTGATGTTGATATTCTACAGCCTCAAGATGTTTCCCCATATGCTTCCTTTGATTCCTGTGGTAAGCCTTGGGTAAGAACATTCCAGGCTCCTTTTGGGAATCATGATGTTTCAGGTTTGTCAAAAAAGAATTGGATTTTTGTTTCACGCTCCCATGCCCAAAGCTATGGTTGCGATCGCTATGTTCACAATAGCATCGATCCGGCTGAATTCATCTATTCTGAAACCAAATCTGATTATTTCATTTTTTTGGTATGCGGTTTAGAAAGAGCCGTGTTGAAAGGATTTGGTCTCGCCTTGCTCTTAGTCCAAGAACTAGGTATCAAGCTGGTTGTGGCAGGTTCCAGTAAAAATGAGTTTTATCAACGTCAATTTGCTGCCATGTGCCGGGAGCAAGGGGTTGAATTTGTTGGTGAAATACGGGGACAACAGAAAGCCGAATTAATCGCTGGTGCTAAAGCACTCCTTGCCCCAACCCTGATCCACGAACCTTTTGGCTTAGTTGTGCCTGAAGCCTTAATTTCCGGAACTCCAGTAATTTGTAGCGATCGCGGAGCTTTTCGGGAAATAGTTTCACCTGATGTTGGCTTCATTTGTCGCAAACAGAACGAATATATTGCTGCTGTGGAGAAACTTAAAGAGATTTCGCCTCAAGCTTGTCGGGAAAAAGCCATGAAAGACTTTCATTATCTAACAATGGCGGCTAATTACGTTAAGGAATATGAAAAAGAAATATTATTTACTGAAAGTAAAGCTGTCAATTAATTGCCCTAACAACGAGAAACACAATTCAATAAATTGTTGAAGGGGTATGCCAACTTTGGTCAGATGCTTCTTTAGGAGCAAGACTTGCTGATTCTGCCTACGAATTAGTAAAAGCAGAATACTCTTGGCAAGCGGTGGGAGATAAGGTGGAGTCAGCAATTCGGAAATTGTTTTGAAACAAGGTTAATTAGAAGGGAGCCTAATGAGTCAATCCAGCGAACAGATAACAGCTAATGACCAAAAGAATAATCAAGATAATTCTGAGGAAGCGACAACAGCTAGTGAAAACAATAATAATGAGGAAACGACTAATCAAGATAACGATGAAAAATTAATCGCTAAACTCAAGCAATCTATTACAATTTTTATCAAAAGTATTCGTTTTTCTCTAGTTTTATTGTGGGCAACTGCACCAAAAGCAACGGCATTTGTAGTTATCGTTTTGTTGTTGCAAAGTTTAATTCCTGCTATCACAGTAGGAATTCAAAAACAAGTGGTGGACACGGTGGCTTCCCTAGTTCCGGGAGGAGACTATGACTTCAAAATAATTGCCATTCTTGTGTTGCTTTGGGTGGCAGCACTGTTCTTAGATAATCTGATCAGCCCTTGGGTTAACATTGCCTTTATGAAACTCTCAGATCAGCTCATGGCTAGTCTCAACCTGAAATTAATAGAGAAAGCTAATAGCTTTGCTGATATTAATAATTTTGAGAATCCGGAGTTTTACGATGAATTAGAAATGCTTCAAGGACAAGTAGGTCAGGAGCCAATCAGCCTTTTAAGGGTTTTTTCAACCAGTTTAAAAATACTGGTCACCCTCACAACTATGTTTGCTTTATTGTTTACTGTAGACTGGTGGATTCCCCTATTAATTTTACTAACATACCTACCGCAAACTTATGCTTCTTTGAAACTTGAGTCAGGGATTTGGGCAGCAATTTTTCATAAAAGTCCTCAAGCTCGCCGCATGAAGTATTACTCTGGATTGATGCTAACAGATACCTATGCTAAAGAGGTACGTCTTTTCGGACTGAACTCTTTGTTTAGTCAGCGTTATTTAGAAGCTTTTGAAGATAGGCATCAGCTAATTCATAATCTGCAAAGTAAACAAGCTTTGATTTTAAGTGCCCTGGGAATATTAAGTGTTTTGGGCAATGGATTTTGCTTTTGTTGGGTGATTCTGCAAGCTTTAGCTGGTCAATTAACTCCAGGAAGTATCTTGTTGTTAATTCAATCCCTTGGTTATGTTCAAAGTAATATCAACCAATTGCTCATGCTTTCAAGGATGATGCAAAGATCGATGTTGTTTATGGAGCTATTTTTCAAATTTATGGATTCTCAATCTATTATGCCAATCTGTATTCCAGGGAAGCCCACACCTAAACCAATAAGCTCAGGTATTGTCTTTGATGATGTAGAGTTTGCTTATTCAGACGGCAGAATTGCTTTAAGCAACATTTCTTTGAGGTTAAATCCTGGTGAAACTGTCGCTATAGTGGGTGAAAATGGTGCTGGTAAAAGTACCTTAGTTAAGCTTTTAGCTCGCTTGTATGACCCAACTAAAGGAAATATTTTTGTAGATGAGGAAAATCTCAAAGATTTTAATATTGAACAATGGCGGCAGCAAATTGGTGTGGTATTTCAAGATTTTTGTCGCTATGCTCTCACCATTGGCGAAAATATTGCCTTGGGGGATACTTCAGCAATGGATGACTTAGAGAAATTAAAATGTGCCAGTGAAAAATCAGAAATTGCAGCTAAAGTGGAAAAGCTTCCAGAAGGATATGCAACGCTTTTAGGCAAGCAATTTAATGGTACTGAACTGTCTGGAGGAGAATGGCAAAAAATAGCGATCGCCCGCGCTTTTGTGCGGGAAAACGAAGCCCAAATTATGATCTTAGATGAGCCAACAGCAGCTCTAGACCCCCGCAGTGAATACGAAATATATAGTAGTTTTGCTGAATTAGTCAAGGGAAAGACTGCCATTCTAGTAACCCATAGACTAGCTTCTGTACGTCTAGCAGATCGAATTCTAGTGCTGAAAGCTGGCAAGTTAGTTGAGGTGGGTACTCACGAAGAACTGTTACGGCAAAATGGAGAATATGCTACCCTTTGGAACATGCAAGCAAAGCAATATAAAATCGAGATAGAGAGCAACAGAGTTGAAAATTTAAACTCAGCATTACTGCTTAACCAGTAACATGACATAAAGAGAGCTAGTGTAAGTATTCAGCTAATGCGCTACGCGCACGCTACGCGAACAGCTATCAGCTATCAGCTATCAGCTATCAGCTATCAGCTAATGCGCTACCTCCCAGCGTCGTTCGCACAGCGTGGCCATTCGCGTAGCGTGGCCAACGGCCAAGGCCAAAGCCTGTGCCACGCACGCTACTTGAGGTGCTTTTGAATAAAACAAGTAAGCATTGCTTTAATCTCTGTTACGTCAGCTGACGGCTGACGGCACCTCAAGCAGCGTGCGCGTAGCGCATATGCTTACGAGCTAGTCACTGTTAAAGCTGTAGCCTAAGTATTCAATATCTTCAGCATATAGTTCTCGAACAATTTCCACTGTTTCCTCGTCATAATAGTCACTATAGTGTTTTGGATCTTGACTATTGTTAACATGAGGTAGAGTTTTATTTTTTATACCTAGTAACTCACAAACTGCTGCAAAATCCTGCTTTAAATTTTCAAATCTGCCTATAAAATTACAATTATCTTTTGTTTTTCTCGGGATACCAAACAAATATTCCTGATTGTAGTCTAGGATGAACTCTACTTGTTTTTTTGAATGATAGTGGTCAAAACCACTTAGCTGTTTTGGCTCTCCCTCTCTAATTAACTTTGCGTATTCATTAAGGCTGAGATTTCTCTGAGGTCTGTGGAAGTAAGTATTTGGCCTATTATCGGTATGTTTTATTACTCTCTCGCTATGTTTCCATATAGATACAAATCTATCAAATGGATTTCTAATAAATGTCAAGGTAAAGTAATCAGGATATAGGTTGAGTATCTTAGCTAACCCATCCATCCTCATCGTGTATTCTAGTCCTTCTTCTTTTTGCCATCCCAATGCCTTTACTTCTTCTTTGAAGAAAACTTGCATAGACTTACCAGCACATTTTGGTATGTGTATGAAAATAAATTTATTATCGTGTGATATCATTACCTGCAACTTTCTTAGTTTGTTTAATTTATTGTTCTCTCAGATCAAGGAAAAGCTACTAGAACATCATTTTCTATTTTTCCATCTTCATAAATAAGCGAGTAATCACTATTTATTTTTTTAATTTTGTTGATGATGTTATCTTTAACAACTGATTTACCCCAACCATCTTGGGAAAATAGACGTAGATCGTCAATTAATATGCTGTGTGTTTTGATTGGATGATTAGCGATCGCGTCAAGTTCTTCATATAGAGGACAAGACTTTTCTCCCTCATAACCAAGTATAGTATGAGCATCTAGCCAAAAAGTAATATTATAATCTATGTTACTAATCACCTTTGGTAAACAATACAATGAGTCACCTAAAATTATTTCTACAGTTCCTCTATCGATTTCTGTCTTAAATCTTTCCACTGCATTATTATAAAACTCTTCGGCAACTTCAATACTATATATTTTTTGGAAACCTGATGCTAAAGCAAGAGCAATTCCGTCACCTTTATAGGTTCCTGTTTCAACAAATACAGGATTGATATACTTGGCTAAATCAAACTTAATTGGCATAATTTTAATCTCCTATAGGTTTTGTATTTGATTTGTGAACATAGGATTAATGGGAACAGGGAACAGGGAACAGCGGATCTGGGAACAGCGGATCTGGGAACAGCGGATCTGGGAACAGGGAACAGCGGATCTGGGAACAGCGGATCTGGGAACAGGGAACAGGGAACAGGGAACAGCGGATCTGGGAACAGCGGATCTGGGAACAGGGAAGATAGAAGAGGCAAGAGGCATGCATGCTACAGGGGCAATAAATTCTAAGTTTTATTGTCCAATAAAACAAGACCTCCTTTGTTTAATCTGAGTTACATCACAGCGTTGAAGCCTCTGCCACGGCTGAATGCTGACCGCTGACCGCTGACTGCTGACCGCTGACCGCTGAATACTTACGGATAAACTAAAGGAATATTTCCCAGAGCGGCAGCATATTCACTAAAGCTTGAATAATAAGAGCCGATAATTTTTTGGCATTTAGAAAGCAAATATAAATCTATCAGAGAATTTTCTACAGAAGTTTGGCGCTTTTGTGAATCATCGAAAGTTTGACAATAGCTAATTATTTGGTCTGGAAATTGCTCGGAGATTAACGTTTTTGTCCCTTCGTTATCTGTAGCTAAGAAAAAGTTAGAGCATCCATTAGCTATTTCTTTTTCTATAGCTCTGATAAACTTATCATCTGAAGAAAAGTGTGACTCTAATCCTCTAGACTTTAGGTGCTTCCAGAGGTCTGTGCGTCTAATATGTATCCCAATCATGTCGTTTTGCCAATACTTTTCCAGAAATTTTTCTATTTCCTGAAGCAAGTTATCTTTAAGTTTCATTTGCCTGACAAATTTTAAGTAATGTTTTCTAAATGTTTCATGATCTATACTATCCTGAAGATACCTCTGGTGAATTGAATGCCATTTGTGTTCAGTTACATACAAGATGTTGCAGGAATCTTCATTTCTCAACAATTTTAGGATTGACTGAGGAGATATAGTTTCACATACAGTTTCACAAATGTCCTCAAAATAACAGTTACAAGCTTCCTCTGGATGCCAGCACATCAGTAGGGGAATATCCCAAAAGTAGCTCAAACAAAGGTAGGCGCATAAAGCACGCAAGCGGTTGCAAAGACCGCCTATTGCTGCATAGAAAATAATTTTTTTATAGGGCGGTTGATTAATTGTGGCAATAGAGGCAGCTTGATAGACCGCTTCTCTAATATACTTAGCAGCATCTAATGTACTAACATTAGATGTCAAATCAATGCTTTTTTGGTAAGCCTGTAATGCCTCTGCTATTTTACCTTGCTCTTTTAATCGATCGCCTTGTTCAAAATAAAAATTATTTGTCATTTTTTTCGATTCAATTATCATAGCAAAGTAAATTATAGGTATTATAAATAGTCCAAGGCAGAGAGGATATGGCCAAACTTTTGGTTTAGATTATCTATAGTTTCAGGTTTAAGATTATTTTTGAAATCTCCAGAAATCATTTTACGTCTGTGAGTATTGGGGTCTGCATTTTGGGGATTTACTTCATCAGATAATTGCTTAGACAAGCCGCTTATATCTTGTGAGGAAAGTTGAAAAGGTTGAACGAACAAGGTTAACCAACTCTCAAAATTATATACCATATCTTCATACTTGAGTAGGTTAACATTAGGATGACCAATAAAGTGATTTAGATATTTTTCATATCTGTCAAGGTACTCATCACTGAATGAAATAACAAACTTATCTATTCCCCAAGAAAGCCACTCGTCTCGCTTCGATTGATCGAACCCTTTGTGAATTTTTGTCCAAGAAAAAAACATTGAATTCAGACCATCTCTGGGGTCTCGTAGGTGTAGGTTTACAAAACAGCTATCTAAGTCTATCTCTAGGGGATAACGCATAGGGCCAATACACCCTGTATCTATAGAATTAAACTTAGCAAGAGCTTCCTGGCAAAAATTTTCCCTAGGTGGTCGAAAATAGAATAAACTATCACTTAACTGTTTATTATTGGGAGAATAGTAATTAATTTTAGCCAAAGCACTGGCTTCTATAGTTATTTGGTGCAAGAACATTGAAGCGGCTTTATGTACTGTAAAAACAGCTATTTTTGTGATTGGTTTAATCATTTAGACGATAATTTAACTGCTTATGAAAAGTGATAAACCCCTTTAATTTAAATCTTTTAAATTATTGATTAAATCATAATCCAGGCTAGAATTTGTCTTGATTTCTTTTTTTATAAACTCCTCCACACTATCTGAAGCCGATGGCCATTAATTGGGATATGGGTTTGGTAGTCCAGAAGAGGGCGCTGACACTCCACTGGACTGGGCTGGAAACACTTAGCTGCTCCATAAAATTGGTTCCTAAAAAAGATGATACATCAAAATTGGAAAGTTTCAAGTCAAGACTCATCCACAAAAAAATTCCCCGGCTTCTAGGCACCGGGTACATCTCACTGTCCTGGGGGGGCGACAATCTGGCCTGTAGACTAGGTGGGAAGAGGGATTGAGATAAATGACAAAAAAAGATAGGTTGAAGACTGAGGGGGTGACATGAGCCCCAAAAAGCTTACTCTATAAGGCTTTGATGCCAATAGGCTGATGGAAGATACAGTCCCAAATTAACCCTCAAGTCATTTTCTGGAAGCTCAAACCCTTATAACTACGTCCAAAGTCAGCCCAAAACAGAATGTATATTTTAGGTGCGACCCGTGGGGAATTAAATTCCCCACGGGTCGCACCTGAAGTAAATTATGGGCTAAAATTATTATCCAGTAAGGATTTCAGCTTATATCTCACAGCCCCACCTCGGTAGTGGTAAAGATGTAGTGATTTGGCTACAGTGTAGTCAAAGTTTCGGGGGTTAAAATCACTAATTTTTTACCTCCACATGCACATCTATACCAAGAAAGTCTATTATTCCTTTGGAAATACCTTTCAATCGTTTCAGGTTTAATTCGCTAAATGCTTTTGGATTGATCACTTTCAGATTATGCATCATGCCTCGATCTTCATGTGCTAGTATATGGCAGTGATAGACAAATACACCTGTAATGAAGGGATTTACGAAGGGAATACGAACTGTTGTTACGCTGTGTGGAGGTAAGTTAATTACATCTCGATATCCTTGGGGTTTTAGGTTACATTCTTGTCCCTTAGGTACTTCTTTGGTAGAATCACCACCTTGATCGGGATCAAAATCAGGATGATTATTACGATAAGGAAGAGTCACCTCACTATCATCACAAGATCCTTTATCTACCTGGTAATTATTGTATGTCTCGGGAACAGCCTCCGACGAAGGAACAGGAAAAGTAGCCTTAGTCACTACGAAATCAAGCTGGTGTATGTGGAAAACGTGGGGATTATCATCTGTATTGACCAAATGCCACTCTTCTATATCTCCCACGTTAGAAATTTTATCGATCCGATTTCCATCAAATACTTCTTTGATTTTTTCATTATCAATTAGATTGTCTGGATTTTGTACCAAATGTGCTTCTGCTTGCGTTTCAAATCCTTTTAGAAAAAACTTACCATCGCCTGAGCTGAAATAGAAGTAACGTTTCTGGGTACGTGGATCTGTATACGCATTTGATGGAGTTATGCAAGCTTTATAGAGCACCTTTTCCTCCAATTCTTGATCAGGAACTCCCTCAATTTTCAGATATTTTCTCAGATATTCTTTCAATGCCTCCTTCTGAATACCTGTTAGCTCATGTAATTTATCACATGAGGGCAATCCAGCTACTTTATCAGGATCTGGCAGTATCTTGTCTATTTTAGATGGTGCCTGATTTCTGATGAAGTAATCTAAGTCTGTATTTCCTTTTGTAGTTCCGCCGATGCAAGTGTGTTTAAATGGATTTACATTACCGTCACATACAGACACAGTCAATTGATCATTTGTATCTTTTTTATAGGTGTAGGTTTCTATGGGGTCAGTATCTTCTACCTTAACAGTTGCTAGCAAGTAGCTTTTTTGATTTCCTAGGTTAACCCACTGTTGCTGCTTTGTGGTCAAGTCGGTGTCAAGGTCAGAAACTAGATTATATGTGCTACCTTTTGGACCTCCTACTACAAGAAGCTCTACTCGGGCAGCAGGTGGTAATAGAACTGAGTTAGTTGCTACTGGATTTGCAACAACATCACCATCACGGGCCAAGATATAAAAGTTTGAGTTACCCCAGGGTTGAGTAAATTTGGGTATTGCATAATCTTGTATGTCTGAGATGTTAGTTATTTTACCAATAAAACTTCCTTCTTTTAATTGAACATTTTCGGCTGGGGAACCTGATAAAGAAGCTGTTATTTTAGCTTTTTTTATTTTACCGCTTATACTTCCGTCTGCCTTTATTACTATTTCATTCAAATCTGCACTTGTTATTTGAACATCTGTAATATTTGAATTATCAATTACAGTTACATTAGTAGCATTGATACCTTCTAAACTGCCTTGATTCGATGCAGACAAGTTGATCTTATTAAACGAGATAGTACCATTTATATTACCATTTTGCTCATCCACTTCTATGGAAGCATCTGTTATATTCAATTCGGTAGTATTTAGTGTATTACTCCAACCTGGATCTTTGATACTTTCTAGGGCAATATTCATGTACCGATCCGCCCCTATATTGGCAATGCGCCATAACTGAATCTCTCCAGGCTTTATTGTTATTTTTGGGTTGACTTGACTATTGAGAACGAAACAATCCTCCTTCCCTGTGCCTAAAACATCATTAAAGTCCTTAAACGTCATCACCTGTTGAGCTATTTGTGGCTCAAGGCTGTTTGCTTCAAATTCAGCCTCTAGTGGAACATTTATCTGTGCTTGGAGTGCTGCTACAGGTTTGGCAAATTGTTCGTAATATTCATCATTCCCCTTGATAATAATGCCACCTGAGAGACCACCCCGAACCTGATTATCGCTCATTGAGTGGGCGTGGGAATGATACCAAAATAGTCCAGACTGATGGATGTCTGGAATCAGGAACCCCATATTGTAATCAGCTATCGAACCATATGTAGAATTTGAAGGATTATCACCCGGATAATAACCACCAGGAAGGTTTGCGCTTGTGCCAGTGGTTGAATCAGGTGTTGTCTGACCAAGTGGGGTAACAGGTATCAAATCATAAGTTTGAGTATTCCCTGTAGGAGCAAGCGTTACCTGGTTGCTATGATCATTATCTATTATTACTAGAGGGTTTCCCTCTGGTAGCGGGATTTCTTCTGGTTTCGGTGTCACGTTAGAGTGAACTTCCACCAAAACATCATCAGCACCCAGTAAAGGTGATACGTTGAAGCCATGATAATGAAGGTTAGTGTATTGAGATACACTCTCTAAATTTTCTTTTGTTTGTGGTAATTTCCCTGCCAATTGAACATTTACTGGTAAGTCATTGATGAGGTCTACGTTTAAGTTGTTATCAACTATTATATTTTTTCCTCCTACTTCCCTCTCCTGACTAGGAGACACCTCGATCACAGGTGGCGTATAGCTTAGCGGCTGCTCATCATTTAGTACTGTCCCATCCCTCTTAGTGTATTTAGCTCCGTAGAGGTAGCCTTGGTAAGTTTGTTCTCCTTTTCCATTTCCCTCTAACGTGAAATCGGCCTGAGTTGCACGTAAAGTAACTGGACCGTTATCCGCATCTGCAAATGGCGGATTTTTAAAATCTGGCTGATCTTCGCTTGGGTCTGGACGCCTAAGTGTACATACATTGACAAAAGGTCGTACAGTATCACCCTCACCCACAGCGACAGCTTTCCCTGTAAAGGTACTGACAGCCATAAGCGTGCTCACTAAGAACACAATCACTACCCTGCGTAGGAACAGGTATAAATGGTTCATAAATTCATTACCGAAAGAATAGTTCACAAAAGTGAGTATGACAGCCTGTCAGTATTGAAATCAAGTTTTTGTTATAAAAGTTTATATTAGCCTTCGTCGGGACTCGGGAATCGGGAATCGGGAGTCGGGAGTCGGGAGTCGGGAGTCGGGAGTCGGGAATCGGGAGTCGGGAATCGGGAATCGGGATATTTAGCCCAATCGCGCTGATACAACCAAAAAAATGACTGCTGTCAGCTATTATCTTCTTTTATCTTATTTTATCTCTTATTATCTTCTATTATCTCCTATTATCTTCCCACGCCACCCACACTCCCCGCGCCCCCGCCCCACACTCCCCTTCTTTTTTACAAAGAAACGTAGCGCTTTTGATTAACCATCGCCTCGGTATACCAAGCCAGTTCATTCATAAAAGATTCCAGCCTGGCTTTAAATCTCAAGTCATACAAATTACCATTGTCATCAAATAATTCCTTCACATTGGCAACAGGCAATTTATCTGGAATTGGTAACCCACCTAAAGCCAGACAGACTAATCGTAACTGCGCCAAACAATCAAGTCCGCCAAATCTCCCAGAAGACACGGTACATATACCAATAGGTTTATACTTTAAAGCCTGGGGTTCCAGATAATCCAGGGCATTTTTTAATACTCCAGGATAGCCATTTTTGTATTCAGGAGTAACCAGTAATATCCCATCTGATTGACCCAGCTTGGAGCAAAACTGTAGGACATTATCAGGAGGATTTGAGCTATCCTGTAATCGCTCTTCTAACATGGGTAACTTATACTCACCCAGGTCAATCAGTTCAGTGTCTATTCGGTCTTGCTTAACAAGCTCTGTTAAAATAAATTTCGCTACTTTGAGACTTTCCCGACCAATGCGGCAACTCCCTAAAACAATAGGAATTTTTAGCTTGATTTTGCTTAATTCTTCCATTTTAAATTAGGGAGTATACTCCCATTATAAAATTTACCTATTCATCTAAGCTTTTTATACTAAAGTAAAACTCGCGACTGAGAAAATTAGGGCGTTCGCCATTCTTAAACTTGAGAAAAGTAGCAATAATGCACAAACCTTTATTAGTATTAGATGCTAATAATGCTTCCACTCCATCAAGATTATATTGGGCACTGAAGCCTGTTTGACCGAGATTGTCTACATAGGTTGTTACCTCAACTTTGCCCCAATATTCTGGGGAATTACCACCATAAGCATCGATAAACACCTGCTCGCCCTGCTGAGTTATAGTAAATTTTTTAATCCACTCGGTTTGTTGATTAGAATTGATCCATGTACCGAGTATGGTACTTAAGTCAATTTGAGCATTGCTATCAGGTTGAGAATTCTGAGTTTCACCGTAAACTTCCTGGGATTTCATCCTATTCACATCTCCTAAGATTGTTTTTGTCTATTGTTTGTGGCGTTGACACCAGAAGACTATTACATTTTTTAAATCTAAAGACTACTTACGGTAGACTACTTACGGTGGAAAAATTCACGACCAAAGTGCTTAGGACGACCGCTACCATCTAAGTAGCGAGTATAGGATTGAATCACGATTATACCTAGTTTGTGATTGGAGACCAGAAGACTTTCTATTCCGTCGAGACTATAAAGGGCATGGAATCCTGCTGCTATCAGGGGTGATTTACCAGCTCCGTAGGGTATAGCTTCCGCTTCTCCCCAATCAATTAACCCCCCATCACTAGCTCCATAAGCATTGATGATTAAACTACCATTGCGATCGCTCAAGATTACTTTCTTGATATAGTTAGTATCCCGTTTGGTATTAAACCATTCTCCCAACAAAGATGAAAGATCTATAGAGTCATCCACAGATGGCCGTTCATCGGCTTTCATATATTTGGCAAATTGCTTGGTACTTTCCATAGTATTAATTGTGATTTGTGTTTAACAGCGGATCTGGGAAAAGGGAGCAGGGAGCAGGGAGCAGGGAGCAGGGAGCAGGGAGCAGGGAGCAGGGAACAGGGAACAGGGAACAGGGAACAGGGAACAGGGAAGATAGAAGAGGCAAGAGGCAAGAGGCAAGAGGCAAGAGGCAAGAGGCAATAAATCCTAAGTTTTATTGGACAATAAAACCAGACCTCCTTTGTTTAATCTGAGTTACATCACAGCGTTGAAGCCTCTGCCACGGCTGAATGCTGACCGCTGACCGCTGACCGCTGACCGCTGACCGCTGACTGCTGACCGCTGACCGCTGAATGCTTACCCTTATCTAAAACAAACTTTTCACAAATCCCCCATCAACTTGAATACAGGTTCCTGTGATATAACTCGCTTTTTCCGAAGCCAGAAATACTGCTAAATTAGCGACTTCTTCTGCGGAAGCTGGGCGACGGAGGGGAACACTTTTCATCCATTGCTGGATCACTTGTTCCCGAGAACTACCCTGTCTTTTCGCCACTTCATCAGCTACTTCATAGAACTTATCCGTAACCGCAAAGGAAGGGCAGATACTATTAACCAGAATGTTATGCTGCCCCAATTCATTAGCAAGGGTTTTAGCATAAGCGACAACACTTGCTCGTTGGGAATGGGCAATCAGCATCCCTGGCTGTTTGGCTGCTACTGAAGTCACAAAAATTATCCTACCCCAAGACTGTTTTTTCATCAAAGGCAGCAACGCTTCAGCTATAGTCACCTGACTCATAAAGGTCAGATCGAATGATTGCTGCCAATCCTCCTGGTTTAGTTCATAGTGGCGCTTGTAGGGCATCCCACCCACGTTATTGACGACAATATCAATGGTGGAAAATTGATTGGTAATGCCCGTTAGCAATTGGGAGATACTCTCTTTTTGCTCAAGATCCACTGGGATAGGTGTAATGACTTGTCCCGTCTTGGCTTCTATGTCCTGGGCAGCCTTGAGTAAATTATCCTTATCTCTACTGCAAATTATCACTTGACACCCTTCAGCGGCCAAGCCCTCTGCGATCGCTCTACCCATGCCTCGACTCGATGCCGTTACTAAAGCGATTTTGCCTTTTAGTCCTAAATCCATAACTGAACTAATCCAGCATAATTACACCACTACGCAGCCCCCTAAATCCCCCAAGCGAGCAATCCCTCGCTCGGGGGGCTAGGGCGTGTTTTATTGCCTCGGAGATCCCCCGTTTCCCTTAAAAAAGGGGGACTTTGAGTATGGCTCCCCCCTTATTAAGGGGGGCTGGGGGGGATCATAATCTTGCGGAAAACTTTGAAAACACGCCCTAGGGGGGCAAAATTCAGTATCAAAAAACTTGGGAGATATCCTCTTAGTCATAGCTTACTTTTGACTTCTGACTTCTAACTTCTGTATGTAATAGGAGGACTATTTCCAGGTAATTCTTGGTATTTATCGGCAAAACCCATAAGTATAACCATCCTTTCTGTGAACTCTGAGTAAATTCTTGACGTGCAAGCTTATCGCCTTTTTTCCGGGAACCGTGTAATTAAAGGAGTTGCTTTTGCTTCTGGGATTAACCCTCCCAAACTCCCCCGTCAAAAGGTTTTTAGCTATATCACCACGCTTTCCAACCTTTGATGGGTTTCAATGGGTTATGTCTAATGGGGTAGCCATATTTATTGAGCGCAGCTTTTTGCCTGCCTCCCTGTCCTTTGCAGGTAACTAGTAGCGGTTGAGAGGTTCTCAACACCAAAGCTTCAACGTCTCCAACACAAGCTGCATCAATCCAATGCTGCTTGGGTAGTCCCAACTTAGTCCGGTTGTATTTGGTCTGAGCACCCGTGCCAGTAACCACAGGTTTTATTTCCTTGAGTACCTTTACTACTTTGTTCCGAGTTGTATTGACCGCTGCTGCATCTCTCAATGGCGAAAGCGCCTTGTTTTTGATTTTTTGTAGCAAGCCTGGTTTCTTTTTTAGGAATTCTTCAATAGGTCTATTGCCTTTTCGTTGATTACATTTTTCACAAGCTAGACAAAGATTGCTGACCCGTTCGCGTAGCGTCGGCTTTGCCGAATCACTCCCTCCTTTGGATTTTGGGTGAATGTGCTCAATCTGTAGGGGAATATTTGGCTTGCCACAATAGGCGCACTCCCTCCCCCACTTCTCAAGTAAATATTCCCTCACCTCATACCCGGCTAGTTCACCTTGTTGGTATTCCACCCCATTGATTTCAGGATCCTGCATTTTTTGAGTGTCAAACTTGACTATTTCAATCCAAATCTCATTGACTGGACAAAACTTAGTTAGTCGTCTTACCCAGGTTTCAATAGTCAAAACCCTGTGTTCTAGGCTGGGAGCAATCCAACCCTCTGGACGCTTACGATTAAGAAATCTTGGCTTCCTGTAACGGGTATTGCGATTACGCCTCCCACCCCTAACGGCACTTCTAGATTCTAGTTTTTTCTTGATCAATCCTCCTCTGTGTTCTAGCTCCATTCCCCAAATAACTTGGTCGTCCTGGACTAGAGCAAACCCAGTCACCTTACTGCCTGGATCTATTTTGATTTGACAAGGGGAGATAGTCGGATTTGCGATTGCAGCCTTGAGGATAATCGTGAATGGATACATCCTAAAAACCGCAGCTTTTCCTTTATCTAACAATCGACGCGCTTTCTTGGGGGATATGGGGTTTAATGGTTGTTTGTCTGTGTCAATAACTAATACATAATTCTGCATTTTTAGTGCGTCTCAAATCGGTAATGTTTTCCTCGACCATGTTGTAATGGCTTGTCGTGTCAACCACACATTTTGCCTTCACCTTAATGGTTGACGATAGAGCTGGGAGCTGGAGTTCACTCCCAGGTATCATGACCAAAACAACGTAGGAAATTAATCCTTGGTCTGCAACCTAGTTAGGTAAATTTCCGAGTCTTGCCGGAAATTACCAAGGCTTTTACTAGGTGACTTGCGCTTCTAAAATCAACCGTTCTTTGTCTCCTGTCAGGGGACGGTGATAGATAAAACTTTCGTTCTCAACGGCTTCAAAACCAGCGCTAAGTAACTCCGAACGCAAATAATCTGCCGAAAACCAATAAAAGTCTTTGACCCTTGGGTGAGGATGTACAGGAGCGTTGATCACCGCTGCATCATTAGAAATCAGCAGAATACCCTGGTTAGACACTAACCAATCTCGTAAACGACTGAAGAGCTTGGTTAAACCCACTCCTGGTTTATATAAGTGTCCAACTACCCCATCACAGTAAATTAAATCAAAATTTTTGTGTTCCGGTTCCCACTGATTTATATCAGCAAAAACCACGGTCAATCCTTTGTTTCGCGCAATTTCAATGGCATCTTCATTGACATCATTGGCTATGACGTTATACCCTTTTTTATGTAAATCACTTTCCACAAAAGCGTTACCCGTGCCAATACTCAAGATATTGCTTGTGAGTTTGTAGTTAACCAAAGATTCAATTTTTTTGGTAATGAATTCTCGGTAGTTGGTGTCGTAAATTGTTGGTGTGATCGAGTCTTTATAGGCGTTTCCTTCTTCCCAGATAGTGTAAATACTTTTACCTTGCTCCCGGAGCTGGGAATAGTAATTGTCTGTGGATAGCTGTAAATTTTGGTTCATCTTCTTTACAATTAGCCTTTGGGATTCTTAGTGTGTGGCAGGATTCCCTTATCCACGCTGACCATTGATGTATTCTGCTGTAATGGGATGTTGGGGATTCTGGAAGATTTGCTGAGCTGGGCCAAATTCAATTAAGCGTCCACAGCCAGACTGAACCCAAAATAACCCCACATAGTCTGCAATCCGTCGAGCTTGAGCCAGGTTGTGGGTGACAATCACCACAGTGTATTTCCCCCGCAAACTAGCAATCAAGTCTTCGACAACCCCACTAGAAATGGGGTCTAGGGCACTACAAGGCTCATCCATCAAAATAATTTCTGGAGCCAAGGCGAGGGTACGGGCAATGCAAAGACGTTGTTTTTGGCCTCCAGAGAGGCGCAATGCCGAGGCTGTAAGCCTATCCTTGACTTCGTCCCAGAGCTTAACATTTGTGAGCACCCTCTCAACAATTCCATTAATTTTCCGACGCTCTATAATACCATGCTCTTTCAACGGAAAAGCAATATTTTTCCAGATTGAGAATGGGAAAGGATTTGGTTTCTGCAAAACCATACCAATCCGACGGCGGAGAGCGATAGTATCAGTTTTAGGGTGAAGAATATTTGAATCACCCAACCAAACATTACCATAAACTAGGCACTTGGGGATGAGATCGGTTAAGCGATTAAGACAATACAAAAAGCTGGTCTTGCCACAACCAGATGGGCCAATCAAGGCAGTGATAGAACCCTGGGGAATTGACAAAGTGATATCGTCTAGGGCCTGTTTAGAGCCATAGAATAAATTGAGCCGATCCGTGCATAGGGTAGGAAAGCCCCAGTTGTCCATAGGAGGAGAGATGACTGGTTTTGCCTGGGATGAAAACTGACTCATTAATGTTAGTTACGATACATTTTTACTCCTGAAGACTGCGATCATGCCATTGCTTCCCTAGGTAAATCGCTGTGGTATTGATCAACAGGATAACTATAACTAATATCACAGCCGAGGCATAGGCATTATCATCCCCGCCAGGGACATTCATGGATAGCTCATAAATATGCAACGACAAAGCCCTTCCAGAATCAAATAAAGAGGTAGGTGTGCGATCGACATAGCCACTGGTGTAAATCAACGCCGCTGTTTCAGCGATTACCCTCCCAATTCCCAAAATTAAGCCTGCTACTAAACTGGGAACAGCAGCAGGTAACAACAGATTTGTGAGGGTGCTAGTGCGTGAGATTCCCAAGGATGCAGCCCCCAAACGGTATTCTTCAGGAACAGCCCGCAGCCCTTCTTCAATAGAACGAATCAAGATCGGCAGCACCATACAGGCTAAGGTCAATCCTCCAGACAGGATAGAGAAGCCAAGACCAAGGGTAACACAGAAGAAGGCATTGCCAAACAAACCAAAGACAATCGAAGGAACTCCTGCCAACATATCCAAACTGCGTCGCACCAACCGACTAAATAAGTTATTGGTGGCGGTAAATTCAGCTAACAGGATGGCAGTTCCCAACCCCAGGGGCAGGGCTACTGCCAGGCAAACCCCTAAAATCAATGCCGTTGAAACCAATATGGAGGCAATACCTCCTTCGCGACCAGCATTTTCAGGGTCTGTGGTCAGGAATTCCCAAGATAAATGGCTAGATCCATACCAAACCAAATGCCCCAGAATTATCGCTAAACTAGCGGCGACGGACAAAGCAACGAACCAGACAATGATGCTCAACACTCGGTCTCGATAAGCAATCTTGCTCCGATGCCGATGATTGCGAGAGTCACTCAAAAATTTCCGTTTTTTAGAGCCTTTAGAAGGATGTGTTGCATGAGAGTGAGAAGAAAAGAGAGCCATGGAAGCTGACACTGCAATAACTCTGTAGTGGATGGTTACCCAACTCAGGGGCAATTATACTAGTAAATGTGTTTTTCTTCTGCGATCGCTTCTGCCAACAGCGCCAGAAACAGACTAACTGCCAGCAACAACAATCCAGTTACAAACAGGGATGAACGATGATTGCCCAGGGCAAAAGCCATTTCCAAAGCAATGTTAGCGGGTAAGGTGCGAATCGGAGCGAACAGTGTATCTGGAATCTGAGGCACATTACCACAGACCATTAACACCAGCATCGTTTCCCCAAGGGCTCGTCCAATGCCTAGGATAATCCCAGTAAATACCCCCAGTCGCGCAGCGGGTAGCATGATTCCCAAAATCGTGCCCCAACGGGACAATCCTAGGGAAGCGGCTCCCTGCCAATAAACTTGGTTCATCTCTGCTAACGTCGCGTCCACGGTCAGGGCAATAGTAGGAATAATCAGTAGAGCTAACATTAGTACTCCTGCTAGTAAACTGGTTCCTGGTGGATGGAGGCGATTAATCAGTGGCACTAACACGACCAGTCCCCATAGTCCATAAATTACTCCCGGAAATCCCGCCATTAACTCCAGTAAGCGGCGGTAGAAACTAGCGAGGAAAGGAGGAGCGTAATAGTGGCAGAACAAAGCCGACAAAATCCCAACGGGAGCCGCTAGCACTACTGCTCCTGTTACCACCAATAGGGTACCCACCAACATTGGGGTGAGGTTATAGAATCCTTGAGCGGGACTCCAGCTAGCATCGGTCAAAAAGGCTAATATCCCGATTTCATCAAAAATCGGTAAGGATTCAATGATCAAGAACCCTGTAATAATCACAACGAGTATACCTACCACAGAGGCAATTCCTCGTACAGTCCACCCTAAAAACCGATCAATTTTTCGGGGGCACAAATTTTTGTAGCCGAACGATATCATAATTTTCTTCACCCTGAACAAATGTGATGAACTGCTTTGCTAGTCCACTGGGGTTTCCTTTAGTCACCAGAGTTAATTGCCGAAGCAAGGGAAAACTGCCATTAGCAACTGCTTCACTGGTTGCTTCAACCCCATCCAGTGCCAGAAGCTTGATGGATATACCCTCCTGCATACTATATTCCGCAGCACCAATGGAGACGTAACCAATAGCATTGGGATTACCTGCAACAGTTTTTATGCCTTGTTGATTATCCCCAATTACTACATCCGCCTTCACCTCTGAATTATTCACTCCAAAGTATTCCAGAAATTTCTTTAGTGTTGAGTGTCCTTCTGCTCTGTGGACAAAGGTGATCGGGGCATCATTTTTATTTAAGCTTTGCCAATTTTTGATTTGACCAGTGCTGATGGCCTTAACCTGTTTCCTAGTGATTTCTGTTAAGGGGTTATCACCATGAACAATGATGCTAATTCCATCCCGTCCAAGCACAAAAACTTCCATCCCAACGGCTTCATCTTCTGTCAAAGTCCGAGAAACCATACCAATATCAGAAAGTCCTTGTTGCACATCTGCTAGTCCACGAGACGAACCACCCGTTTGTACATCAATACGAATCCCTGGATTTTGCGCTTCAAATCGTTTACCCAACGCTGAAACTAAAGGAGCCACAGTACTTGCTCCCGTTAAGATTAGCTTTTGTTGCCCAGAACCGACTTCAGGAGATTGAGTACAACTCTGCAAATATAGGCACAGAAGCAGGATAAACGAAGCTAGTCTAAATTTCATCAATGTGTTATTGAGTAGCAAGGTCTCAGACCAAGTAAATCATCATAAATTATAAGTTTACATCGGTGGTGGGGTAGCACCCAATATATCCCTGTCGGTGGGCAGTGCCGATTCAACCGATCAAAAGCGTTGGAATTGCTGTTATGCACTGCCCAGCCTAGGATAATTTACGATTAATTTTCTCGATAATATATCCCTGTCGGTGGGCAGTGCCGATTCAACCGATTAAAAGCGTTGGAATTGCTCTTAGGAACTGCCCACCCTACGATAATTTACTGTATTGATTATGCGATCGCGCTTTCCCACAGCGATCGCTAATTTCCCAGCTAAACCCCAACTGGAGATCCCCCCTAACCCCCCTTAACAAGGGGGGGACACTCACCACACTTTCCACACTCCCCACACTCCCCACACTTCCTGCTCCCTGCTCCCTACTCCCTGCTCCCTCAAAAAGAATTTGTTACAAAATTTTTCAAAATATGCTATAATATGCAAATTTTTGTGCTACACTTAAAGTGTGGACAAGAAAATCCACGGGAAGAGCCAGCCTAAGAGTTTTCGCAGGCTGCAGGCTGGCTCTGGGTTCCCCTTACAGGAGATAACTTAATAATATGTCCCATCGACGCTTATACCCATGGGTAATGGTGCGCTTATTGCCACCGATGCCACCAGTGGTTTTCGCTCGGTTCGACAGCCCTGCTGATGCGAAGAGCTATGTGCAGGTGCTGAAACTGCTCATGCCTGGTGCCAAGTTTCTACTTTTTTTGGATTACCGAGTAATTCTGTAGGGTGTGTTAGGGGCGGGCTTGCCATCATGTTCAACCTCATAGCAAGTGTTGGGAAAGCCCGCGCCGTAACGCACCACCCAAGGTTTCACCCTCATTTTCGCGGTAGCCATGGTTGGGACAGCTCGTCCTAAAATAGTGATCACAGGCAAGATGCCTGTTCTACAAAGATCTCAAGTCCACCCATTGGGTCAAAAAGTTGAGGATCCCCCCTAACCCCCCTTAACAAGGGGGGAACTGTTACCACGCTTACCACATTCCCGATTCCCGACTCCCGATTCCCTGTGGTATATAATATTATCCAGGATTGCTATAATAAAAATCGATTAATCATTGGGAAGCATCTAACTGTCAAAGGTTTGCTGGGCTTAGGGTCTAGCACCAACATCAGCATAATTATAGTTACAGCGTTTTTCATAACTATGGGGTACACAGGATTGTTTACCAGATCCGCTGTTCCCTATTCTGTGCTCTTTTCCCCCCTGATTAAGGTTAGGGGGGATCCCTATTAGCTGACTAACTCCTTGGGAAACTACCACCATGCCCCATAGAGGCCATGCCGACTGCCCAAAGCTTTTCCCTACCTTTAAGACCAGTGTTACCCAGTCCCTCTGTTTTCTGTTAGCACTGCTAGTAGCGGTACTTTTGATTGTCAACGGGAGTCACGCTGAAGAAAAGAAGCCTGAGCTAGAATCCTGGCAGCTCAAGGGGATTGTGGCAGCACTGGATGACCATGATCCCTTGGTATGGGTTGAAGCTTTGAACAAATTGTCTACCTATGAATTGGAGCAACTCAAGCACCCCATTGAGATTCCTAAACAGACAATTGACAAGATTGCAGACTTATTGGCCTATAAACATGAGAGTGATGAGACCGAGAATGAGAGAAAGTCGGTTCAGTCCAAAGTCCATGCTAGTGCAGTAAAAGCTCTTGGTGAGATAGAACCAGCGGCCTATAAGTATGCTCCCCAAATTGCTGAACATTTAACCCACTCAGAGAGTTATGTCCGTGCTAGGGCGGCATACGCTTTGGGGAACATGGGAGCAACCGCCTCTGAGTACATTCCCAAAATTGCCAAACTTTTAATCGACTCAGATGGTAATGTCCGTTCTAGTGCGGCATATACTCTTGGGCAGATGGGAGTAGCTAAGGACTACGCTCTCCAAATCGCCAAACTTTTAACCGACTCAGATAGTAATGTCTATTCTAGTGCGGCATTGGCTCTGAGTGAGATGGGAGCAGCGGCCTCTGAGTACGCTCCCCAAATTGCCAAACTTTTAACCGACTCAGATAGTAATGTCTATTCTAGTGATGCCTATTCTAGTCTGGCAAAAGCTCTGAGGAAGATGGGAGCAGCTAAAGACTACGCTCCCCAAATTGCCAAACTTTTAACTGACTCAGATCCCTCGGTCCGTGCTAGTGCGGCAGAAGCTCTGGGTCAGATGGGAGCAGCTAAAGACTACGCTCCCCAAATCTTGACACTTTTAACCGACTCAGATTGGATTGTCCCTTATATAGCGGCATTAGTTCTGGGTCAGATGGGAGCAGCAGCATCTGAGTATGCTCCCCAAATCGTGACACTTTTAACCCACTCAGATCCTGATGTTCGTCGTAATGCAGCATCGGTTCTGGGTGAGATGGGAGCAGCAGCATCTGAGTATGCTCCCCAAATCGTGACACTTTTAACCCACTCAGATCCTGATGTTCGTCGTAATACAGCATCGGTTCTAGGTCAGATGGGAGCAGCAGCATCTGAGTATGCTCTCCAAATCGTGACACTTTTAACCGACTCAGATCGTGATGTCCGTGGTAGGGCGGCATATGCTCTGGGGCAGATGGGAGCAGCAGCATCTGAGTACGCTCCCCAAATTGCCAAACTTTTAACCCACTCAGAGGATTATGTCCGTGCTAGTGCGGCAGAAGCTCTGGGTCAGATGGGAACTGCTGCCTCTGAGTACGCTCCCCAAATCCTACCACTTTTCACCGACTCAGATAGTGATGTCCGTGCTAATGCAGTAGAAGTTCTGGGTGAGATGGGAACTGCTGCCTCTGAGTACGCTCCCCAAATTGCCAAACTTTTAACCGACTCAAATGATTATGTCCGTATTAGTGCGGCAGAAGCTTTGGGGAACATGGGAGCAGCCGCCTATGAGTACGCTCCCCAAATCGCCAAACTTTTAACCGACTCAGATAGCTCGGTCCGTATTAGTGCAGCAAAAGCTCTAGAGCAGATGGGACCATTAGAGGTAAAAGACTTACTTTATGTATTGAATGAAGTTTACCGGTATGAGCCAGAAGAACCAAGGCTCCGTTTTCTGGCCTATTTCCTCAGTGGCGGGGAAAAAGACTCACTCCACTTAATCCACTGGCTGGGCTCACCTGAGAAATATCCCCATGAAATTCGGGACCTCAATTACCAAGAAGGGTTAGAAGTTCTCAAGCTATTTGCCCAAATCTGGGAACCTAGTCAAGCTTTGCCTAAACTGCGCAAAGACTTAGAAAGGCAGATTGCCGAAGTTGTTAATCACGTCAGCTGGGAACAAAAAGATATGAAGCTGCTCAAGCAGCACTACCATAATCTTAAGCAAGCTGAGTCTAGACTTGCTGCGGATGTCAAAGCCAAAATTATCGCCTTAGAACGACAGCACTTAATTCTGATTGTGTTTAAGATTTGGCGAATCCATGTCAGTGGCTGGTTGTTTGTGATCATCATTTATCCCCGTTCTTCCCAAGTCCAAGCTCTAATCTGGGACCGGAAATTCCGCACTATTGTGGGCTTAGGCTATATCAGCGTGGCTCTAACCTGGATTCCCTGGTTGCGCTACCGATTACTGGCTCCCTTCCGTGAAGTGCTGGTGGCCGATGCTAGCTTAGATAGCTTCGATCCCCAGGCTTACTTTCCCAACTCTTACGTTAAAATTAGACGAGCCACCCATACCCAACCGATTCAAACCGCCATTGGCCAACTCCAGTCTCCCATCGTTCTGGAAGGGGAATCGGGATTGGGCAAATCGATGTTTCTGCGGAATTTAGTCAAAACCTCCGGGCGGCTGTCGGTGTACCTGCCAGCCAGCCAATGTGCCGGTGGTGTGGTGGAAGGGATTCAAGCTAAATTGCCCATCGCTGCCCATGACCCATTATTCCTACAAAGCCTGATTAACTACAATACCCTAGATATCTGCATTGACGGACTCAATGAAGTCAGCCCAGACACCAGGGCTACTATTAATACCTTTGTGGAGCATCACGTCCAGGGGCATATTATCCTCACCACCCAACCCTTGGAATGGACACCCCCAGCGACGGCCAAAACCTACGTGCTGCAACCCCTGAAGCGCCAGCAAATAGCCGAGTTCCTCACCTCTCGTCAAGGGATTTTGCCGGAGGATGCCCCGGTATCCGGTGTGGAGTACGAGCAAGCCTGTGACGACTATCTGGCCAGCCAACTCCACCAAAACCAATCCAAACAGGAGTTAACCGCAGTACATCGGTTTCTGTCCAATCCCATGGATTTGACCTTGGTGGCGCAACTGTTGGCCCAGGGCAAACACCCGGATTTGCTCAACTTGCAACAGCAGCAGTATGAGATCATGGCAGAGGACTATCAACAGATTCACCTTTATCCGTTTCCCCTGGCTGAATTTGCTGAAACCGTTTACCAGATGCGCCTCCATGATCAAATTACCATCCCAGAAAACCACTGCTTGGATGAGTTGCAGTGCATGGAACGCTATAAAATGGTATTGACTCGTCAGCAGAAGGATGGGTTTGGTCGTACCCATCGAGAATGGTACTTTCGCCACGATAAAATCCAGGAATACTTTATCGTCCAGACCTTCCTCAAAACCGAGAATCGAGAACGTCAGCACGAGCATCTGAGTGACCCCCGATTTCGCGGTGTTTACCTGCTGCTGGCCACCCTGTTGGAGGTTAACCAAGCTCTGGTATTACGGGAAGTCCTGATTCAATCTGCTGCGGAAACCAAAGACCATGCCGTCAGTGACCAGTTCATCCAGCGGTTTAATTCTCGGCAAGAGCTCACCCAAACCACCAACAAGGATGGCGTGCTTGCCCTTTACCAGAAGCATTACCAAGACCTGATCGAAATTGCTAGACTACAAGCAAGCCGACTTATCACTGTTGAAAACAACGCCATGAGTGAATCAACGTCAGACTCCAATCACTCCAATTATCACTCCAAGTATCAGTTTCAATACGATCAATCTCAGTCTCAAAATAGCTTTGTCGATACCGCTCAAAGTGGCAGTCAACAAGAATTTAAACCGATTCAAAATAATAATTATGCCCCGGAGCAAAAGCAAACTCTAAGTGAAGCCGCAGCCGAAATTCAACAATTATTAAAACAGTTAGAGCAAAGTAATCCCAACGCCACGGATTTAGAAAAGACAGCGTTTGTGAATATTGCGATTCCAGCAACTACTAAACAACGGTTGCTTAGTGCCTTAGAAAGTGGTGGTAAAGAAGCCCTTAGGGAATTATTAGATAATCCCTATGTGAATGTGGGCATGGCGATTGTGGAAGGATGGCAGAATCCATAGTAGGGAGTAGGGAATATGTAAGCATTCAGCAGTGAGCGGTCAGCGGTCAGCTTATTTTATTCAAAAGCTGAATGCTGAATGCTGAATGCTGATAGCTGAATGCTGATAGCTGATAGCTAATAGCTGAATGCTTACAAATAGTCTAATGCCGAGAGGATATGGCCAAACTTTTGATTTAGAGTATCTATAGTTTCAGGTTTAAGATTATTTCTGAAATCTCCAGGAGTGATTTTACGTATGTGAGTATTGGGCTTGGCATTTTTGGGATCTACTTGATCAGATAATTGCTTAGACAAGCCGTTTATATCTTCTGAAGAAAGTTGAAACGGTTGAACAAACGAGGTGAACCAACTATCAAAGTTATCTACCATATCTTCATACTTGAGTAGATTAACACCAGGATGACCAATGAAGTGATTTAGATATTTTTCATATCTCTCAAAGTAATCATCACTGAAGGAAATCACAAACTTGTCTATTCCCCAAGAAAGCCACTCGTCTCGAATCGATTTCTTTATGCCTCCGTGAGTTTTTGTCCAAGAAAAGAACATTGAATTCAGACCATCTCTGGGATCTCGTAGGTGTAGGTTTACAAAACAGCTATCTAAGTCTATCTCTAGGGGACGACGTATAGGGCCAATACACCCTGTATCTATATAATTAAACTCAGCAAGAGCTGACTGGCAACAATTTACTTTAAAGTCTTGAAAATATAATAAACTATCACTTAACTCTTTATTATTGGGAGAATAGTATTTCAGTTGAGCCAAAGCACAAGCTTCTAAAGTTATTCTGTGCAATAACATTGAACCTGCTTTATGTACTGTAAAAACAGCTATTTTGGTGACTGGTTTCATAATATAATTTAAGTATAGCGGTTTTTAATTAGGTGAGGTACATTTTTTTATGGAACAGGGAATCGGGAATCGGGAATCGGGAATCGGGAATCGGGAATCGGGAAGAAGGTAAAAATTTTTTGTACCTCATTAGGCTAAAAACCGCTAGATTAATTAAATCATAATCTCGGCTATATATTGCATAATTCTGGATGTTGTAGACTGCCAACACCATTGTGGGTGCATCTCAATGCATCCACAAACACTCTTCGGCAATAGAAGTATAATATCATGTTATGACATTACCCTTAATATAGCGGTTTTCAATTAGGTGAGGTACAAATTCTTGGGTTTTAGGGAGCAGGTAAGAGGCAAGAGGCAATAGGCAATAGGCAATAGTCCCCATCTCCCCATCTCCCCATCTCCCCATCTCCCCCTCATAAGGGTAGGTTTTTTACAAAGACCTCAGGTGTGGGGTGTGGGGGATAAGACAATGTACTTAATTTGTCGTTCAAAATCATCGCTTCTTCAGGTGCGACCCGTGGCGAATTTAATTCGCCAAGGTCAAGCGCACCTAAGTTGTTTTCCTTTTCCTCTCCCTCTGGGTCGCCCCATGTTTTACCCTAATGTAAAAAACCTACCCCTGTGAGCCACCCTCCCCACCCTCCCCACACTTCCCACACTTCCCACACTTCCCACCCTCCCGACTCCCTACTCCCGATTCCCTACTCCCCACTCCCAATCAAACTCAGAAGATAACCTCCACTACCAAGTCGTCATAGTCTAAGTCACCACCACCAAAGGTATCCTCGAAGCTAAACTGATTGTCCCCTAGTAGGCGGACGTGATCAAATTGATCAGGGTTAGCAGGTAAGAAACTAAAGTAGGCATTGAGACCGGAACCCTGCTGATTCGTGGGATTCTGAGTCAAGAACTCTTCAACAGTACCATTAGCAATTAGGAACGGAGCTAACAGTACCCCACCGGATAACCCACTGGCTAAATCTACCTGGTTGGAAACTGCAAGCTCTGCATAACCGGCATCACCGGGGTTGAGATTACCAATTTTACCACTAGCATCATCAACCTGATAAAAGCCAAAGCTATTCTCAAACACTGCTTGACTACTAACCACAAACTCAGGTGTTACTGTTCCGGTCACATCGGTTAAATCCAACAGCTCCACTTGCCCTTGAATCTGGGGACTCCCTATCCCTACAGTAGGAGTTAAAGCCGAAGCGTCTTGAACCGTTACCACTAAATCATCAAAGTCTTGGTCATCAGCATCTTCAAAGTTTAACGTCAAGACACCGTCGCTATTGGTCTCGGTTTGGATATGGTCTAAACCATCGCTATTGAAAGCAGCATCACCGAAAAATACAGAAACATTTTCTCCTGCTAGCACTGCCTCTCTGGTGCTATTTTGTACTAGGTAAAATCCTAATTGATCCCCTACATCAAAATTATTAATTAGACGACTAGTTTGACCACTATCTTCCGGATTTAGCAGCACAGAGAAAATAGTCTGAGCATTAGATAGAGCCGCTTCCACATAGCCTTCCTGACCAGGAGCAATACCATTAACTGTACCTTGGTCATTATCCGTGACAAACACCCCAATTTCATTGACATTAGTAGCGTTTCGACTAATAAAGGTGAATAGGAGTTGAGCGTTGCCAGTGGTGTCACTAGTGATAGTAAAAGTATTGTTAGGGTTCTGAGTCAGAGTCGAAGGAACAAAGGTAGGGATCGAGTTAACAGTAATATCAACAGTCGCTGTATCAAGGCCGCCGTTGCCATCAGATACCTGATCGATCAAGCTATCATTCCCACTGAAATCTGGATCAGGAGTATCAGTAATAACGTCATCATTAGTATTATCCAAGGTACCGTTATTGTTAACCACAGCAGTACCATCTGGTGCATCATTTACAGGAGTAACAGTAATGTTAACGGTAGCGGTGTCAGCAGGGTTAACCCCATCGTTTAACTGATAAGTAAAACTATCCGGTCCATTGTAGTCGGGATTCGGAGTGTAAGTAATAACGTCATCGGTTAGATCATCAGGAGTACCATTGTCATCTACTACTGCACTACCATTACTGGGATCACTAATAACCGTTAGAGTGCTATCTCCCTCAGTATCGGTGTCATTATCTAAGACGTTAATGTTAACGGTTGTATCTTCAGTAGTCGTGGCCGTATCATCTACAGCTATCGGGAGTTCGTTGGTCAGGTTGAATTCAATATAGTCAAATCGGATGAATTCATCACCATCAGCGGTACCTTTAACCTCGATCAGGTCTCCATTACGGATAAACGTGCTAGAGCTAATCTGCAAAGGGACGAAAGTGGAGGCTTCGGGGATACCGCTAGCAGTAGAGGCAGGATTATTAAGAGTGATTGTGGGAAAGACGGTACTGCCAATCCTGACATCGATTGTGCTTTCTCCATCTATTTCGTCAAAGATGCCAATGATTACTTCATAGCTACCAGTGGGCTGATTAAAGCTTGTGCTAGCAGTACCAGGGGGGAAAGCAGTATTATTAACAGCATCAAATAGACTGATTAGTGCGCCCCCGGAGGCATCAGGATTAGGAGTAGTTACAAAGTTAGTTATACTAGATAAATTTTCGGCTTCAATTCTCGTCATAGTGTTGTAGTCTCCAACCTTTATCTGTGTTTCAAGCTCTGGTAATTTTATTTGGTAATTTTATTTTGGCAGCAAGTAATACCCTAGCAAGTTTATATCCACTCAATCCCCAGGATATGGATACCCTTTACAGAAGACATCTCCAAAAATTAACCTCAAACCCTTGCAATGCCTGGGTCAAAACCGAGTTTCTGGAGATGTCTAGAGTCATGGGAAAGAGTATAATACTATGCTAAACCTTCACAAAAGCACCGATTATTACAGCTAATCAAAAATCTGATAAATCGGCCGCTGTATTAGTTACATGGTTTTGATTTTCCGTGTTTCAAAACCTATCTAAATTCCGTAGATGCTCCACCAAAATTCTTTTGCTGACATAGTCTCATAACTATACTATAGTCTTCCCCCAAGAGCTTGAGTTTTTGCGGTCAAACAATTCCTTTATTCATTCATGACATGAATTGGATATTATGTCACCATGGAATGTAGTAATTTTATCAAAACTTTATCCTATTGTTACGGATATGAGAATTGGTCAATATTTTCGATGACTAGAGAATAATTAATGCGATCGCTCTTAGCGGAAGCTTCGCTTCATCGCGCTGCAGGTAGGGAATAGGAAACAGGGAATAGGGAACTTCTGATCAGGGAAAGAGAGGGAGGTGTGGGAAGTGTGGGGAGATGGGGAGATGGGGAGATGGGGAGATGGGGAGATGGGGATTGATATCAGCAACTGGCTGCCCAAAACGGCGCTGCATTCTTTCGTCCCTTGAATTTGTAAACACCATTACACGCATTTTTAATAATTATACGGGTATAAACAATACCCAAAATCTACTTTATATATACTTTATATAACTATTATGATTTTTTTTATAGCGTTTCTCATAGTCATGATGTACAGAGTTTTTTTCCTATTCCCTATTCCCGATTCCCTATTCCCTATTACCTATTACCTATTCCCGATTCCCTATTCCCTATTCCCGATTCCCTATTACCTATTCCCGATTCCCGATTCCCGATTCCCGATTCCCGATTCCCGATTCCCGATTCCCTATTCCCAGAGCCGCTGTTACCTATTCCCAGAGCCGCTGTTACCTGTTACCGAAAATCCCAAAATTATGTACCTCACCTAATTAAAAAATGCTAGATATCACAACATACATATAACTATCCATAAAATAACTAATATAAAAATATTGAGTTTATCTTTCATCGAAAACTAATCCATTAGGTAATCGAACCATAGGTTTTATTATAAACATGGCTTAGGCAGTAATTATACTGGTAAGGTGCCTTAATAACGTAACCTACTACTTATGGCATTTGGAGTGATAGCCTTTAGAGTGATAGGGTTTCGAGTCCAGTTTTGGGTAAGTCCTAAGCAAAAATGATTATTTTATAAATCTTGAACTTTTATAAATCTTGAAAATTGATAGCTATATAGCCTTTATATTTGAGTTGTGAACATACTCCCAAAGGCCAAGAGGCAAGAGGCAAGAGGCATCCATGCTAGAGGGGAAACAGCTCCGGAGTTTTATTGTCCAATAAAAAAAAGACCATACAGGTTTACATCTCATTTGTAAACGCTATATAACGTCTCTACATGTAAGCAATCAGCTAACGCACCAAGGGCTTTAGCTGATTGCCCTTGGCTAAATACTTAGGTAATTGAAATTACGTATTTAAACATAACTTTGCCAACTGGGATCAGTTACTGGCTCAAGCCTCTCCAGGCGATCGAACCCATTAGCATTCATCAGCCAGACACTATTTTGTCCATCGTCGAGATTGCGCCAGAGGATATCATCGACACCATTATCATCGATGTCGAGGGTACCATGGATTACCTCCTGACCACTACTGATTGGTGAGGAGATCAACACTGATTCAATGTACTGAGTCCCTTCCATCCTCCAATAGTAAATAGTTTGCTCTTGAGTATTGCGCCAGATAATATCCCCATCACCATCTCCATCCAAGTCTCCCGCTGCCCTCATTTCCCAAATACTAGTGACTGGTTCCGATTGAATGAACACCTCCTGAGCCACAGTAGTGCCATTCATGAGCCAGACTTTATTTTCCCCAGTGGAAGTATTGCGCCAGAGAATATCCTCTTGATTATCACTGTTAAAATCTTCGGTGCCACGAATTTCCCAGTCCAGGTCTGGAGTTGGGGTGATGGACACTGCATTCTGAAACACCGATCCTGCCATCAACCAGATGCCAGTTTCACCAGTAGAGGTATTACGCCAGAGAAGATCCTGTTGTTGATCAGCGTTGAAATCCCCTGCACCCTGCATTTGCCAAGGACTGTCCGCTGCTTCTGTTGGTGAATGAATTGTTACGGCTTGAGCTAAGTCGAGACCATCCATCAGCCAAGCACCATTGACTCCGGTCTCGTCATTACGCCAGAAAATAGTCACACTCTCGCTGATAGTGGATTGGTCATTGTCGGTAATGGTGAAAGTGGCACTGGGAGTCTCACCTAATTGATAGTCGGGACTATTCTCAAGGGTAATAATGACAGTTTCTTCCCCTTCTGCTATACCATCGGCAATTGGGGTAAGCTTGAGATCTACTGACTCCTGACCTTCTGGAATAGTAACGGTACCAGTTAGGATGGGCTTGTAATCTGAGGGGCTAGCGGTGCCACTGACCGTGTAAGTTACCTCTAGGCTTTGACTAATGTCTCCGGTACGGGTGATGGTAATACCACCACTTTTTGGCACAGTTTCGGCTAATGTGCCATCAGTAGGGGTAATGGTAAGTTCAGGAAAAGTAATAACTGGGCCAGCTTCCACTGCTGGTGTTATTTCAATAACGTCGATCCGCGCTAGTTCATCGGTTTGATTCCCCAAACTATCCGCCACGGCAGAGATTTCAATCTGATCCCCTGGAGTCAGTGCTACGTCTTCAAAGATGGGATTAGGATTGGATAAACCATCAAATATAGAACCAGTCAACCCGATATAATTACCAGAATTGGGTGTGTCTATGGGTGGATTGCCCTTTTCTCCTGGGTTTTTATTGAAAATATATCTACTAATTGGGATACTGTTGACACGAAGTGTCAGGGTAGCTCTGCCATCTGATTCATCAAAATGGGCAATATTAAAATTATAGTTACCAGCAGGACCGTCAGCTTCTGTCCAGGTTAAACGAATGAATGCTGGTTCACTAGTATTGGTTTTGGGAATCTCGATAGCTTGGCCACCGGAAGCAATGTCACTATCAAAAACTATGTAGTTCTCTAGACTCAGCCTAGTTGTGTCTTCTGCCTCAAATGTTGGCATAATTACTATTATCCTCTCCTTTTTAGGGAATAGGGAACAGGGAATAGGGAATAGTAGGAAAGAGCTCCGAGTAGTTTTTGGTGTTATGATAAATCCCTATTGGAGTACATGAAATATTTTCAAAAGTTATATAATAACGATTGCTAGATTGGATATGAAACTTTTTTAAATCGAAATATTTTTAACTTTTACTTAACTAAATAATGGCTGATTATTGGATAATAGCTAAAAGTATGTATTCCTACTCGCTATAGTATAGCAAGGGAAGTATAGTTTAGGACATCGTCTTTTAGTTGAAAGGGACTTCGGAGCAGGGAGCAGAAGATGTCTTAAGCTTTACTTCGACTGCTATAATGGGAATTTTTTTATCAATTACCATTACTATAGATGACATAATTATGATTCGATGTCACTAAAAAATCACTTACTTCATCAAATCTTTACAGTTTTTTTTCCGGATTAATTTCTAGTCTTCACGTTTATACAGCGGTTTGCAATTCAAGGTACAAACTTCTCGGTTTTTAGGGACTTCGGAGCAGGGAGCAGGGACTGAGGCCGTGGGCCACGCGGGGCGCGTTCGGAAGAGGGAAGAGGGAAGAGGGAAGAGGGAAGAGGGGAAAAAATCCTGTGTACCTGATAGTTATGCAAACCGCCGTATCTCTGGTTTACATCTCTATTTGTTGGTGAGAAGCGACGGAAAACGGCCAACAGACAGAGTTCAGGGAGGGAGGAATAAAATAGAGACTTTGGGGCAGTATTCAATCGGGTTTGTGATCAATCCCAGGGTACCGGAATTGATATCATCAGGTGATGTAAGCTATCAGCTGATACGCGACACGCTGATAGCTGAGGTTGTTTACTTGAGGTCTGATCAACAGACGTTTGTTGTGGGCTTCTTAAAGGATAATGTGCTACTTCTGAGTAATGGGCTGCTGGACACAGTTGAGCATACGCAGAGTAGCAGCAGCGGCATAGTTCCGGCGTGCTTGAGAATCGGGCAAGAAAGCGTTACCCCTTTCGTTGAGGGGAGATGCCACTTGGCAGTAGGCAGACATTTCAGAAATCAGAGCAACAGCCCAGTGACCTTCGGTGTCGGAAAATTGTGTGACTGACTCAGTAGAAACGAGTACCCCTGGCTGCCCTTGCAGGCTTTTGGCAAATTCAGCAGCTTTTTTTTGTACTGCCATCAATTCGGCGCGAGTTACGGACTTATTTGGTCGGAAGGTGCCATCAGGATAGCCACTAACAATGTTGTTGTCCCTCGCCCATTGAATTTTGGCAGCACTCCAGCGCCCAGCCTCAACATCCCGATAGGGCCGTCCTGATGCTTGAGTGGGGACAGTAATAGTAGCACCTGGCAGTTTACCTAAGCCTTCAATCACCATAGACACGAGTTGTTCTCTGGTGAGAAACCCTTGGGGTCTGAAGGTATTGTCCTGAAATCCAGCAATAAATCCCATTGCTACAGCTTTTTCAATTTCTGAGCCATAGACATCATTAGCAATATCCCGAAATTTAGAGGTTTCCCGTGGCGGAAGTGGGGGAAGCTTGGATGGATCAGTACTTCCTGTGTTACCTAGGGGTGTATTAGTAGCAAGGTAGACGTGACCTAGCTCTTTGCCATTGAACATTCTCTTGGCAAATTCCCAACCGGGCTGGAGAAAAATTTTCATAAAGCCCTGGCTAATACCACCAGTTCTGCCGATGATTACTTCAGGAGCTTTACGATCAAGGCGGTGCTTACCCACTAGCAACAGTTCACCATTACGCTCAACAATGCTGAGGATGTAATCGAGTCCTAAGTCTTCACCCGCCATGCGCATGGAATAGCCATTGCTATCAGTACTACGTCCGCAAATGCCAGTAAAGTCAAAGTTCAACAGCAGTGGGTCTACGATCACTGGGTTAGTACCACTCTCGCTCCAACAGGCTCGCTTGTTGGATTTTTGCTCTATGATCAGCAGTTGATGGGAATTTGCACCAAAGGGTTGAGCTACAGCAATAAACTTGCCTTGTTCAACTTGTTTTTGCTCGAAGGTAGCGGCGGAGGTCTGGTTGCCAAGACTGATTGTTGAGAAGGCAGTGGCTAGGGCAACGGTGGCGAAGGTGGCTAGTTTTTGTGGTAATTTTTGTCTTAAAGAATTTTTCATCGAATTTTCGCGCCTCCTTTTAGTAGTTGACAAGTAAGCCCGTGGAGCGTTTGAGTAATCGGACTTTCCGGGCTGAGAATTGTCCGATTCTTTTCCAGTTGCTATTGCTCACTGAAACTTGTGTTGCCGTATCGCCACTGATCCACCCTCGGTAGGTCTGACCCGCTTTTACAGCTTCCACGTAGTCGCCTTTACGGAAACCGTGGCGAGTGGTGGTTCCTCCGTACTTTCGGCGTTTACCGCCCTTGGAAAATTGGAGTAGGTGGAGTTGACGACGGCTAATTGGCGGTCGGGAAACCACGGCGAAAGGTGCAAGGGTGACCACAGCCACGGTGGGGGTCACGACTTTACCGTTGCGGTAGTACTGGGTCTTGACCTTTCGGAAGGGGAAGGATGCCAAGGCTATACCGTCGTTGGCGTGAGTCTCAGCCGTCTGACGACTCTTATCGGTCTTGTCTTTGGTTAACCCCAACCCTTTTCGTGCCATTGAGGTCTCCCATCCCATCTTTTGGGTGACGGGGACCGTGAATGTTGCCTCAAGGCGTTGGATGGATTGGTATTGCCCCACCATCACTGGAGAGAAAGCTTTTGTCCCTTTGGCTTTGACCACTTCATAGACGATCTGGCTAATGGGATAAAGCTCGAATAACTCACTGACCACACGAAACTCTAAATCACGGTTGGCTTTGATGGATGGGGGAAGCTTTTTGGCTAGCCGATTCTCAAAGCGCTTCTGTCTGTGAGCGCGTTGGTCGTAGGGAATTTTGTGGTTAATCCGACGGCTACGGCGAGTTCGCCGCATCATGCCTCGGGTATCGATCCGGTCTCTGACCTTGGGATAGGGTAGTACCAGATGACCCGTCCAGAGGGTGGCTTGGGCTGACTGGACAGCCAAGCCAGTGAACATTTTGCCGGGGTCAATCCCCACAGCAATCGACTGAGTTTCCTCCCCTGATGGTTCAGCTACTAGTTGAATCGCAAAGATGTCGAGGGCGTTAGGGTAGATGATGGCTTTACCTTCTTTAACCCAACGTCTCGCTCTAGAGGCTTTTGTCGGCATTAAGGGTTGTCCATTTGGTGAAATTACTGGGACTCGTAACATGGAGATAATCCTCACGAGTAAAGTGTTTGGGGGTTACCCGTCCCTTCGGTCACCTCATTCAAGATGTCCTTTCAGCAAGCGACTGACAACACAGTCTTACAGTGGTACGGACTGGGGAAGTATCCGTACGTGCGTACCAGAATGAGGCTCGATGACCTAGTCAAACCTGGGAGAGTTAGTTGTCTCTCCAAGCCCCAACCTGGCCGTAGGCCACGCTACGCGAACAACGCAGTAGGTTGGGGTTATTGACACTACTTACCTGTGTATTTCAGCATCTGTACTGAGCTTTTAGGATTTGTCAATTTTAAGACAACTGCTTCAAGCTATAATGATTAACTTTCAGATTAAATGTTTCTGGTTCTAATGGTTTAAGTTTTATTTTTGATTAATAAAATTTGAGCAAAAGTAGCTAAGGACACTAATATCAGTGTGAAGCTGGCGAAACTATCACAAGGTTTTCGAGCCTGAGGGTTATCTCTAAGCATGATGGGATCAAGGCTGAAAATCCGTCGGAGGTCGCTAGAATGTTATTTAATATTGCTGGTGTAGGGACTGGGTTAGGAATTCTAACCCTATTGGTATTTGGGCTGTTGCAATGGTTGCACATCAGTACTGGTCATTTCCTGGATTGGGTGATTGGTGTGGCTAGCTTTTGGTGGCTGTTGGTGATTGTGACAGTGCCATGGAATGTCCACTTGGAAGCTAGGGAAGTTTTAGCAGAGGGGTCGGCTTCCAGGGAAAATGAGATTGCGGTTGACCCGAAGCAATTAGACTATGTGAAAATGATAGCTAAGCGATCGCTAACCGTAGCAATCGCCCTTCACGTGTTATCTGCTGTGGGTCTTTACATGCTTGCTGCTACTGGGATTAGTGCTGTGGGCTACGTCAGTTCGGGAGCAGCTTTGCTTTTAACTGCTTTGCGTCCAGCGGTACGTTTTTACCAGTATTTAGCAGCTCGATTAAGGATGATCCGGCAAGAGTTTACCTATCCTCGCCGAGATGTAATGGAACTACAGAATCGTTTTGAAGCTCTCGAAAGAAGTGTCAAAGGTCTACAAGAGCAACTAGACCCACAAGAACCTTACTCTTGGGTGGCAACCCATCAGCGTTACTGGGAAGAGACTCGTAAAGGCTTAGCCCAACTTGAAGCATCCATGGCACAACTGGAAGCTAATAACAATGCGGAACACCAACGTTTAGCTCGGGATTCTGAAAATGCGATCGCACAATTAACTACAGATAGTCAATTTCTGGATAATGTCCGAGAAATTATTCGGTTTTTCAAGACAGCTTAGCAGTTATAGCGCTACGGGCAGGGAATCGGGAATCGGGAATCGGTAATCGGGAATCGGGATTAAACCAAGTTAGATGCTTCATATAAACGCCTGACAACGGCGATAATTCGCTTACCGTAATCTAAATCAGCTGACCAGCGTCCACTGAGCTGCCCAACTAAGGGAGCAATCCCTCGGGTAACGAAGCGAAACCGGGGATCGACCAAGGGTTGGACTAGGGGTTCCTGACTGGCGTAGGCTTTCAAGTGTTGGATATGGGCACGTACTCCAATTCTAGCGCTAGGAAAAGTCGCTTCTTCATCACTAGTCACTGCTCCCAAACCACCAAAATTATTCTGCTCAGGTCTAAGGCGATCGCTAAAGCGTAGGAAGTTAGTTTCTACACAAGCTTGGGAAAAGGCAATGTCATAGTTGACTCCCTCTACGGAGGCTTCTTCTCGATAGAGCCTAGGTAGGTCAGGAAACTCAGTCAGGGCGTTCTGATTATTGTTTTTAAGAAATATCTGTAACTGGACTTCGGAGGTGCTACCATGACCCATGATCCGGTCAATCAGACCTGGACAGATTTTCTGGGAAATTGAGCGCAAAATCACAGTGCGGGTGGCAGTATCCCAACCGACAAAGATGTCATAATCCCTTAGTTCAATGGCCTTAACATAAACGACTCCCCGATATTGCACACGACGGACATTCTCGGCGGTGGTCAAATCCACTCCTAGGCGATCGGCTAGGTCAATGGGAATGTAAGAATTGCTATTGATTAGAACACCTCGATCATCGTAAGTCTGATTATTGATTTTAATATCAATGATGGGATAAACGGGATTGAATTCATCGGGTGGTTGTTCACCAGAAATCAAACTACTCCATTGGGCAAGTCCATCAGCTATGCCTCTGGCCATGTCACGACGTCGATTCTGGAGCAGAGCACGGTCTTGGGGATTAGTCAAAAAGCCAACTTCGAGCAGTAGGGAGGGAAGGATAACATCACGGCAAAAGGCAAGACGGCCAACACCTGAGTCCGTATCAGGCTTTGCTCCTCGATTCGGCAGTTCAGGAAGGCGTGTGATCAAATAGCGCAGCATTAGTTCAGCATGCTTCTTGCGCTCAGTGTTATTGAAAATGTAGAAGGCAGAGGCACCTCGGATGTTAGGATTGGAAAAGGCGTCAGCATGAATCTCTAACGCTACATCACCAAAACGAGCACGGTCATTAATCCATTGAATTGTCTGCTTTAAACTCAATTCATCAGGAACAGATAATACTTCAAACCGACGCGATCGCAATTCTGGCACCACCAGATCTCGCAGCCGAATCATTTCTTCGGCTTCCGTTGTCCCACCGGCAATCGCCCCTGGGTCACGACCACCACGTTCCATGCCACCGTGACCTGCTGAAATAAATATACGTCCCATGTCTTGCTTTTTGCCCTTAGCCCTTAATTGAGCACTTGCTCTCTCCAGGATAAGGATTTAGTTTCCCTATGGCTAGGGGAAGTTGGACTGGACAAATCATCCCACCAATAGGCAATAGCAAGCAATAACCACAGCAAAATGGATGGATGAATAATAGTAAGCATTCAGGCATCAGCGTGTCGCGTATCAGCTATTAGCCAAAAGCCTGTGGGCACAGTGATTGATGCTTTTGAATAAAATAAGCTGACGGCTGACAGCTGACGGCTGAGTGCTTACGAATAATAAACAATGAATAGTATGATTGCTTAGCTTGAGCAACACCCGGAAAATCATAGCTTTTAGCAAACTATATATCAATGGCGAATCAAACCTTTGGACTAGACAACCAGCTTTACGACTACTTGAAATGTGTTTCTGTAAGAGAGCCAGAAGTTTTGACCCAGCTTAGGCTGGAAACAGCACAGCATTCTATGGCTAGGATGCAAATAGCTCCTGAACAGGGGCAGTTTATGGCCTTACTCGTGCAGTTGATGGGAGCCAAGAAAACTCTAGAGGTGGGGGTATTTACAGGCTATAGTGCTTTAGCTGTAGCCTTAGCTTTGCCACCAGAGGGCCTGGTGGTTGCTTGTGATATCAGTGAGGAGTATACTGCGATCGCACGTCGCTACTGGCAACAAGCTGGAGTAGCTGACAAAATTGACCTGCGAATTGCGCCAGCACTGGACACTCTGGATAGGTTGCTGAAAGAGGGACAGGCAGGTACATTTGATTTTGCCTTCATTGATGCCGATAAACGGAACTACGAAAACTATTACGAGCAGGCACTGAAACTGGTGCGTAATGGTGGACTAATTGCTGTGGATAATGTTTTATGGTCGGGGCGAGTAGCGGATCCTGAGGTAGTCGATAACATAACTAAGGCAATTCGAGCATTTAATCAAAAGCTCTATCAAGACCAACGGGTAAACCTTAGTTTGGTACCAATTGCTGATGGATTGACCCTAGCACTAAAGAATTGACACTCCCCGTCCTGTAAGAACGGGGATTCTTGGATCAACGACTCGTCTTGCGTGGGCCAGGTCGTAACCAGGAACAGTAGAGGACAAATCTCCCCGAGCGTTTAGATCATTTCATATCCAGGTTCCGGTGTGCCGGAGACGAAACCTTAGAAGAGTGGAGCCTTAATCATAAAGTTTTAACCCTTTTATGCATAGCCGACTAACCTTAAAGGCTCCACTCTTCTTACGGTAACTTCTAACCCCACCGTACCTTTTTTTTATATTAGATAGATAGGTACTTTTTTTATCTAAATTTTTCATAGACGTTTAAGTCGTTAGACCAAATTACGCAATATGTATCTGATACATATTTTTTACGTTGTCTACTTATTGTTAGATAGTATCTATCTAGTCTTCTACTTTATTGTTTATATTTTTATTATAGCACACCTATCACAAATTGTCAAGATAAAGTTTAAAGAAAAGCCGTCCTATAAGGACGGGGCTTTAAACCCAAAATTTTTGGTAAGAAGCTATCAGCGTGTCGCGTATCAGCTATCAGTTATCAGTTATCAGCGTGTCGCGTATCAGCTAATGCGCTAGGCGCAGGCTAGTTGAGGTGCTTTTTAATCAAACAGGTAAGCATTGGTTTAATCTTAGTTACTTCAGCTGACCGCTGACCGCTGACCGCTGACCGCTGATGCTTAAGCTTCCTTGATGAAATCATCAAAACAGTGAGGGCAACAAATACCTTTGATATATTTAGGGGAATTGAGATCAGCTTGGGAAATTGGATTTCCACAACCGTAGCACATATGGTGGGTTCCAGCTTCCAAGCTGTGCTTGAGAGCAATCCGTTGATCGAAGACAAAGCACTCCCCCTCCCATAAACTTTCGTCTTCTGGGACTTGTTCTAAATACTTGAGAATGCCACCTTTGAGATGATAGACCTGTTTAAAACCCTGACTCAACATAAAGGATGAGGCTTTTTCACAGCGAATACCCCCTGTACAAAACAGGGCTACTTTTTTGTCTTTGGTGGAATCGAGGTGGTGGCGAACATAATCAGGGAATTGTCGGAATGAGTCAGTATGGGGATTTTGGGCACCTTTGAAGGTTCCGATATTTACTTCATAGGTATTGCGAGTGTCAATCAGGACTACGTCTGGATCTGAAATTAGAGCATTCCAGTCTTGGGGATTAACATAAGTACCTACCTTCTGATTGGGGTCAACCTCTGGCAAACCGATGGTGACAATTTCTTTCTTTAACCGGACTTTGAGGCGGTTGAATGGGGGGGAGTCAGTGTAGGATTCTTTATGCTCTAGGTCGGCCAGACGGGGATCGGAACGGAGAAAGGCTAGGACTGAATCAATGGCTTGACGGGAGCCTGCGATTGTGCTATTTATGCCTTCTGCTGCGAGGAGAATCGTTCCTGTGATGCCTTGAGCTTGACAATGGGCTAGTAAGGAGGGTCGTTTATCGGCAAAGTCTGGCAATCTGACAAATTTGTAAAATGTTGCAACTACCTGGGTCATGATCCGGTTAAGGGGTGAAAAGAGTGCTGAGTTTTGAGTCCTGAGTCGTAAAGTGCCTCACTATTTACTATATTGGCGTATGGTAAGACCCCGCACTAACCTGCTATGGTCAGATTACTGTTGTGGTTTACTGTTGCGGTCACTGGTGATAGCCCATCACCCGATTACTCTATGACCTGATTACCTGAACTGACAGTTGTAAATGGTGCTTTGATCTGAATGGATGGCAGAAATGCTCGATTGCGATTGCGCTACGCCCACGCTACGCGATCGCTAAATCTAAAATCTTGATTGGATCAGGGTTTTAGCCATTACCCCCCTGACAATCATGCCAGATAAATCGTGCTATGGGAAAATTTTTTGGCTATCTTGCTTGACTTTCCACTTGGATGTTGTATAATAACAAAAGTGCGATTGATAAACTAAGCTTGATTTAGCTTAAGTTGTATTTACCTGGGGGTATAGCTCAGTTGGTAGAGCGCCTGCTTTGCAAGCAGGATGTCAGCGGTTCGAGTCCGCTTACCTCCACTAAATGTATCTATTGGTAGATTGGTGGCTAGGGTAGGCTTTAGAGTAGAAACAAAATAAAGGCTAATGGCTGATAGCTGATAGCTGATAGCTGATAGCTTAATGCTTACCATAACTAATCACTAATTACCACTAACTCTGATTCCATTGAGAAATTGATTTCTAAAAAATAGACGATATAGTTCGCAACTAGCTGTGGCTCGATTCCCGCGAATTTTGATCAAACCCAAGCTTTCCAATTTATAGGCAGTGAGCGCTTCTAATTCCACACTTTCTGTCGCCATGACTACTTCCTTAAAGGCAGCGACTAGGTCAGGATGGGGTAACAAAGCGGCTAGATAGTAACGCAAATAGTTACTATAAATTCCAGTTTGAGTTGGGGCTTCCTCTAGTAATTGTTCTAAGCTAACATCCTGTTTGGTGAGATGATACAGGGCAAGACGAATTAAACTAGGACAACGACCTACCATAGTCACTAAAGGATCAAGACGTTTCACAGCTTCGTCACCTTTTGCCCAATCCAAACCATGACGCTGGGCTAACTCTAGCACTTGCTCATTGGTAAATTCTGGGAGTTTAATGGCTAGGCCAACATTAAAGGGAGACTGATTAAGTTTTAGTGGCACATATACATCTGTAGCATGAGCTATCACCCATCTTACGTTTTGCCAAATTTCCAGTTCCCTAGCATCCTCATACCAAGAGCGTAGCAAAGACAGAAAATCCCTAGAAAGTTCTGGATACTCAAAAATTTGATTGACTTCATCTAAAGCAATAACGATTGGCCTATCGACTTGCTCTAGCAAATAGTCTTCAAAGTAAGTGGTGCAACTGACCTTAGAGCCAATCTCAGAATCCCAATAGTGATCGAGTTGGAGGGATAAACCCAATTGCCGACTGACGTTGGCACAAAACCAACGTAAGAACTTATCTAGGTTGGTGAAAACTTGGGAATCAGCTCGGTGTAAACTTAAAGTAACAGTACGAAAGCCCTGTTTTTTAGCATAAGCTACAATCCTTCGCACTAGGGAAGTCTTTCCTTTCTGTCTGGGGCCTTTAATATGAATCAGGCTACCTGGTTTCCTAACTTCTGCGTAGGTGAGTGCTTCAATAGGAGGACGTTCGATGTATAAATTGGAGTTTAGTGGTACCGGACCACTGGGAAAGTCTAGCTCTGGTACCAGAGCAGGGTATAGGGAATTCCCGAAGCTGGTTTTGATCCTGTCGTGATAGCTATAAATCCCTAGAGAGGATAGCTGAGCTCGGGAGTACCGCCTCAAAACTGAGCGGACATTACTTTTGGTAACTTTTTGTTTGAGAGCCACAGAGAGACGTTGCCAAAGTTTGAATCCTACATCTCTAATGTAACTATGCTCATACCCGCAGCTTTCCGCAATCTCAGCGTAAGTCTTCCCTTCCCAAACTTCACAGAAGACGGTCTCTTGAAGGTTACTGAAGGAGTAATCGGGCAAAATTGTGTCCAAAACAGCTAGGGCTTCGTCTGCCATCATTGACTAGGTTGAAAGCCAACACACCAAACACTAGCTTTACTTTGACATAGAATTGCCAAAATTTCCGTGCATAATAGCAATTTTTTGCAATTTTTTACGAGTATTACCAGCAGATGGCGCACTCCAATCTAGGTCAAATTCCCGATTTTTTCAGGCAGACAATTTCGATAGGTCTTCTTTAAAATCAACTCAACGTTCTTTAAGTCTGGTATCCCAAGACGATTGAGTGATGAAAAAACAAGTTTTCGGAGCAGTTTCAGCCCTAGCATTCGCCGCATCTGTGCTGCCTATGGCCATTCCTAGTCTGGTACCAGTGGCTCAGGCTCAAGCCGGTTTTGTGCCGAATGCTCCCTATGTTGCCAGCGCTGGAATTGCTGGAGCTGCAGGGGATAGGCATTTTATTACCGTTGGTGTGGCTGTGTTTCCAATAAATGCTGTTGTGATTGAATGTACCAATCTCGCTGGTGTTCGTAAAGCAACGGTTACTAATCAGTTTGGTGAGAGAGTGGCAGCAACCACAGCAGTTTCTAAGAGTCCTGAAGGTGGTACCGCTCTGACGGTTACCTTGAATGAACCTGTTAAACCAGGCAATGTGCTGCGCATTGTGATGGATGGGGTAGAACAAAATCGAGAAGGGGGAGCGATGCTTTATCGAGTGTCTGCTCTGACCGAAAATATATCCTATCCCTTTCCTGTGGGTACGGCAATGTTGCTGGAGCCGGTCTTGAATGACTAGAGTCAATAGGGTTGTTCGCGTAGCGTGGCCAATAGGCCAAGGTTGAATGTTGTTTGGTTGAAGGTGGTTTGGTTGAAGGTTGAAGGTGGTTTGGTTAAAGGTTGAATGTTGTTTGGTTAAAGGTTGAAGGTGGTTTGGTTGAAGGTTGAAGGTGGTTTGGTTAAAGGTTGAATGTTGTTTGGTTGAAGGTTGAAGGTGGTTTGGTTGAAGGTTAAATGTTTTTTGGTTGAAGGTTGAATGTTGTTTGGTTGAAGGTTGAAGGTTGTTTGGTTGAAGGTTGTTTGGTTAGACCTTGCAATATTCAGATTTTTATGATATTGCTTGCGTCAATTATTCTGACCTATTCCCTGTTCCTTGATCCGAAGTTCCTTGATCGGAAGTTCCCGAAGTTCTGTGTCTTTCGATATCCGACCCAAGTACTCCAGGATGTTGTCAAAGGAGTTAAGCTAGCATCAACCACATGGACAACTTAAAGGAGAACTTTTATATGGTAAGCGAAGGTAATCTGATCGATGCAGCTTGGCAAGCGCTGGAAGATTCGATTATCTATTATAAAGGTAATCCCGTGGGCACAGTGGCGTCGAAAGATTCGGAGGTGGAAGCCCTGAATTATGACCAGTGTTTTACGCGGGATTTCGCGGTGTCGGCTATGGCATTGCTGATGAGGGGCAAGGGAGAAATTGTGCGCAATTTCCTGATCGAAACCCTAGGGCTTCAAAGCCGTGAAAAGCATATGGATTGCTTTAAGGCGGGTCTTGGATTGATGCCAGCTAGCTTTAAAGTGATACATAAGAAGGAACAGGAGTATTTAGGGGCGGATTTTGGGGAACATGCGATCGCACGAGTTGCTCCAGTAGATTCTGGCTTGTGGTGGCTGCTGGTGTTAAGGGCTTATGTCAAGGCAACTGGTGATCAAGCCCTTGCCCACCAGACAAGGTTCCAACGGGGAATCAAATTAGTTCTAGATCTGTGTCTGACTAAGCGATTTGATCTGTTTCCCACGATGTTGGTTCCCGATGGTGCCTTCATGATTGACCGACGCATGGGAGTTGATGGCTATCCGTTGGATATTCAAGCCCTATTCTACACTGCCTTGCAGGCGGCCAGTGAGTTGTTGTTGCCAGAGGATGATTATGTTCCTGTGGTCAAGGAGCGCTTGGGTCATCTAACTTATCATATTCGGAATTACTATTGGTTGAATTTAGACCGCCTCAAGGAAATCTATCGCTACAATGTGGAAGAGTTCGGTGAATCGGCAATCAATAAGTTTAATATCTATGCTGATACTATTCCTGATTGGCTAATGCAATGGTTGCCAGATTCAGGGGGATATTTTGTTGGTAACCTTGGACCAGGACGGATGGATTTTCGCTTTTTTGCCCAAGGTAATTTAATGGCAATTATTACGTCCCTAGCTACTGAAGAACAATCCCAAGCCATTATGAACTTGATCGAGCAACAGTGGCAGGATTTAGTGGGAGAAATGCCCATGAAAGTTTGTTTTCCGGCTTTGGAAGGTCGCGATTGGCAGATTATCACAGGTTGTGATCCCAAAAATACTCCTTGGTCTTACCATAATGGGGGGAGTTGGCCCTTCTTGTTGTGGGAATTGGCAGCAGCAGCACAAAAAACTGGGAAATCTGAACTGGCCCGTCAAGCATTAACAATTGCTTCCCAATGCCTGCTTCAGGATAACTGGCCAGAGTACTATGATGGTAAAGATGGTCGCCTGATTGGCAAGAAAGCTAGGAAATTTCAAACCTGGACAATTGCTGGCTTTTTAGCAGCACAACAGTTGATAGATAATCCGGATCATCTTAACTTAGTCAGTTTTGAGGACACTGCTGTGATGATTTGCTCTATGGATATTGCGGAAATTGTTGCCATGAACAAATAACTTGAAATTAATTTAAACTAATTTAAATTCACTTAAACTAAGTTAAAATTGGTACTTACCAAGTACCAATTTTAACTTAGAGGTTGTCTGAGAAGTCTCATTTGCTACATCCAAGCCCCCGTTGGTCCCCCAATTTTGGGGGACTTTTAGAAGCAAATTGACTCTTGTTCCCCCCAAAGTTGGGGGGCTAGGGGGGCAAAATTCAGTATCAAAAAACTTGGGAGATATCCTCTTAACAATTCCCAAAATTACCAAGGTAAGCATTCAGCGGTCAGCGGTCAGCGGTCAGCCTTGGCCAAAAGGCCACGCTACGCGAATGGTTCACGCTACTTGAGGGTAAGCATTCAGCCGTCAGCGGTCAGCCGTGGGCTTTTGGCCCACGCTGCGCGAACAGCTTTCCGTAAAAGAGATTAAGCGAATGCTTACCAGTTGTCTTGATGCAATAGCGAGTGGGGTTTTCCCCGAAGACCTTGGTGCATCACTTATTCAAAAGTTCCGTAGCTTGCCCATAGCCCATAAGCTGATACGCGACACGCTGATAGCTGAATGCTTACACTTGAGGTGCCGTCAGCTTATTTTATTCAAAATCACCATTAGTAGCGTACGCTATGGGCATAAACTTTTCCCGTAGCGTGGCCACAAGCCTTTACTTCTAGCTGATAGCTGATACGCGACACGCTGATAGCTGATAGCTTACTTACCAAGTACCAATGACCAATGACTAATGAGTAATGACTTGGGACGAGAAATTTGCGGTAATCTACCCACAGGAGAATCACGGGAATGGCTAGTTACCAATGGAATTGGAGGCTACGCATCAGGGACGATAGCTGGTCTAGTCACCCGCCGTTATCATGGATTGCTGATTGCTGCTCTCAAGCTCCCCTTGAATCGTAATCGTGGATTAAGCGATCGCGAAGATCATCTCCATGTCGCAACCTTTGAGACCCAACTTAAAGTTGGGGAATCCCTGACTCTGGTGGTCAGCACTGAAGAACATCCTGAACTTGATGGCAACACAGCCTTAGACGCTCATTATCAATACCAGCAGCAGTTAATCAACCGTTGGGATGCTGCCCACAATCTCAAAACTACCCCCAGTTGGATCCGGCAATTAGTATGGGCGGCTGACCAATTTATTGTCAACCGCCCGTTAGCAGATGCACCTGATGATAAAACGATTATGGCAGGCTACCCTTGGTTTGGGGATTGGGGGCCAGATACCATGATTAGTTTGCCAGGATTGACCAAAAAAGTTTCAAGCCCCGTCCTTCCTTCGACGGCTTTTAAGTAGAGTGTGATAGAATAAACATGTAGCCTAGTACAGGCAGGAAAAGTCGGTACTGCCAATTTAAAAACAACGAGCGTTTTGCGATACTAGTACACGAGGAGCGAAAAACCTCGCCAAAACCCATGGGTCTTAACAGACACCGAAAACCAGTAAAGTACAAATTCAAAGTATATAACGTACCGTGGGGCACACGGGAACGGGCAATCCCAACGCTTAGGGAGACAAGCCCACTGGGGTTAGTTAAATTAGGCTCAATATTTGGTTCTTCTGGACGAATATTTGGCTTAAGTAAGGCATTTCAGGATAACTAATTTTAAGGCATGTCGTAGAACTAAGAATCCCCGCTCTTATAGGGCGGGGAGTGTCAAAAGAATGCTGTCAATCCTAGCAAAGTCGGTACAAAAGTGGCTCCCCATTACCAATTTACTATTGGTGCTGGGGAGACTCGGGTGATTAAGCTGTGGCTGAGTGATGCTCCCAATATCCCCCAACCCTTTGGCAGTGAGTTTTCACGGATTATTGCCACCCGTCGCTCAGAAGCGGATCAGTTTTACCATGCGATCGCACCACCCGGAATTAATGATGATCAGCGTAATATTCAGCGTCAAGCCTTCGCAGGACTGTTGTGGAGTAAACAGTATTATTACTACAACGTAGAAACCTGGCTCAAGGGTGACCCCAATCAACCGCCACCTCCACCAGAACGTCTCAAAGTCAGGAATCAGCAATGGAATCATCTCAACAATGCAGATATTATTTCGATGCCCGATAAATGGGAATATCCCTGGTTTGCAGCCTGGGATTTGGCATTCCACTGCATCCCCTTAGCAATGATTGATCCAGATTTTGCTAAGAATCAACTTGACTTAATGACGCGGGAGTGGTATATGCATCCCAATGGGCAAATTCCCGCCTATGAATGGAACTTTTCAGATGTTAATCCTCCCGTGCATGGGTGGGCAACCTGGCAAGTTTATAAGCTGGAAAAACAGTTCCATGGCACAGGCGATCGCCAGTTTTTAGAACGGGTCTTTCAAAAACTTCTGCTGAACTTTACTTGGTGGGTTAACCGCAAAGATTTCGACGGCAACAATGTATTTGAAGGGGTATTTTTAGGCTTAGACAATATTGGAGTATTTGACCGTAGTTCAGATCTTCCAAACGGCTGAATGCTTACCTATTACCTATTACCCAAAAAACCTTCGACTATAAAACTACCGCGCACCACTGGACATGATATGATTCATTGAAACTTTGCTATTGTCAACGTCTATGTCAAGTTTCATTGCTAAAACAACAGATTGGTTGAATCGGATTCCAGGGCGTGGTTACTTATTGATCGCTATCCTGATTTTTGCAGCAGCGAATTCGGTCATTCGTAAGCTCACTGACCTGGGTGCAGATAATTTAATTGATGGTAGAAATCCTATTTCCTTCTGTAATGTGTTGTTTGTTGGCAATCTCTGCGCGTTGCTAGCGTTGATTGCTATTTATGGACGACAGTGGAATTTTCGAGCCCTCAGACAACTCTCTGGAACAGATTGGTTAGGGTTACTAGGTGTTGCAGTTTTGTCAGGAGCACTGGCACCATCTCTGATATTTATCGCTCTTGAGCGCACTGCTGTTAATAATGTAGTGCTGATTGGACGCATTGAGCCTCCTCTTGCTTTGGCTTTGTCGGTTTTACTTCTCAAAGAACGGGTAAATCGTTGGGTGATAGCTGGTGCGATTATTTCATTTATTGGTGTAATCCTGACTATTGTGCTTCAGCCTCCCCAGGAAAACATGATTAATATGGGTGGAGGCTTTAGGATTAGACCTCTCCAAAAACTTGAAACTTTCTCAGGCACTGCTTTTCAGCGATCAAATTGACCAAGTCAATTTTACGTTGAATTAACGCTATAATAAGCTTAAGAAGCTATTGATGTTAATTTAGCACTAA
>NZ_JAAHHC010000109.1:0-5639 GCF_010672265.1 Moorena sp. SIO3A2 | reverse complement strand
CTTTGTACAAAGATGGCCTTCCTTTGATGAAACGACTAATTCAAGCTCGTTGCTCTATTACTGCTCCTCCTACTCTTCCGATACCTCTCTAAACCTGACCAAACGTCTTTCCAAAAGAGCCACACCCAAATCATTTGTAAACTATGCAAAATCATAAATCGTTGCTGGCTAAGGGTTATAGCTATATCTTTGGCCAGTAAATTTCACGAAATATATATAATTGTAATAGTACTTTTGGCTAATCAACTAGTTTAAAATTATCAATCGTTGCTCGCTAAAAATTAATTAAATAATATACTACAAAAAAAATAAATAACTAAATCGTATTTATTTTTAGGAGTGGGCTTCGATGGTCCTGTTGATCTCAGTCTCTCCCCGCTACACTTTGTTCAAGTTTGAATTTAAACGGCAGGAAAGTGAGTAAAGGGGAGATTTTGTGTCTATTTTGTATAGGGGTTAATGGGGTTAGGTAAATTTTTTAGGGAACAGGGAACAGGGAACAGGGAACAGGGAACAGGGAACAGATAAGAGGGGAAAAATCCTGTGTACCTGATTATAATACAAACCGCTATAGTAAAGCTAAAAAATATGGTTCTTCAGTACCTAGTATGCTAAACTAATAATTTAAGTCGTTAATACACTAAAAAAAATGCATCAAATTATAGCCCAAAATGTAGCTTTATTTAAATTATAAAGATGAGCTATTATTAACTAGAACTATCAGGGAAGTAACTTGAATATATATTTGTTATTATGAAATCACAAAAGGAAGGAAATTAAAGTGCTGACAGAACTTCTGGATATAAAAGGGGTAAAAGTTGGTTCGCGTCACCAGCACAAAGGGATTGGAATAATTTTACAGATTGAGTCAATCAGTAATGAAAGCATCTGTACTCAGTGTGGGACAAAAAGTTATAAATTACATCAAAATCATCGATATATAATTAAAGATTTGCCTTGGGGAGAGTCCCCAGTATTTTTGGAAATAAATAGACGACAGTTTAAATGTCAAAAATGTAAAAAACCGTTCAGTGAAAAGTTAGATTTCGTCAGGAAAAGAAGAAAATATACTAAAAGGTTGGCTGAGACAACCCTAAAAGAAGTTTTAAGAAGTGATATAAGAAGTGTAGCCCAAAAAGGATTAGTGACAACAGAAGAAATAGAAAGAATGTTAAAAGATGCCAGGTCAGACTTGCCCAAATCTCCACCTAAAAATTTGAAAAAGCTAGGAATTGATGAAATAGCTCTGGTTAAAGGTAAAGGCAATTATTGTGCAGTATTAATAGATTTAGAGAAGTCAGTATTAATTCAAATATTAGAAGGAAGAACACAATTAGAAATCAAAAATTTTTTGATTAAATGGGGTAGAGAGGTCTTAGATAAGATAGAAGAGGTTAGTATTGATTTATGGCAAGGATACAAAAGCTTAGTTTTAGAATTAATGCCCAATGCTCAAGTTGTAGCCGACAGATTTCATGTAATGGTACAAATAAATCAAGAACTAGACTCACAAATAAAACTCGAAAAAACTCAATTAACAACTTTACTAAAAAACGCTAAAACCAAGTCAGATAAATAAAATCATAAACAGAGTTTAGAGAAACTTAAAAAAAGTAAATATGCCCTTTTTAAAAATGAAAAATATTTGACGAAAAAACAAAGTCAGAAACTAGCTCAAGTGAAATAAGTTTCTCCAAGCCTTAAAACTATGCACGAATTTAAAGAAAAAATTCGCCAAATTTTTGATGAAACAAATGATTGGTTAGATGGGCTATTCAAATTAGGTACATGGTTATCAGAAGCGCAAAATTATTTTCCGAAAAGCCGGAATACTATTATTCGTTGGTTAGATGAAATTATCGCATACTTTGATAACAGAACAACTAGTGGGGTGGTTGAGGGTATTAATAACAAATTAAAAGTTATTAAACGTTCAGCTTATGGATTCAGAAACTTTAAAAACTTTCAATCCAGATGTTTACTTAATTGGAATTTTAACTAATAGTTTAGCATACTAGGTACTGAAGAACCGAATATTATAAGCGGACTTAATGGAATCAGCATGAACAGCAATCTTACCTTTCTTGGTCTCGGCGTTATGGGTGGATATATGGCAGCCAATCTTGCCCGTAGTGATTATTCCACCAGTAATTACCCCACTATGGCTTGGAATCGCACCCCCGGTCGTCCAGGAGTCAAGATTGCTGCTGATGCTGGAGCCAAGGTAGTCTCATCGATCCGGGAAGCCGTCGAGTCAGCTGACATCATTTTTTCTTGCTTGGGGGATGTCCCAGATGTGGAAGCGGTTATGCTGGGAGCTGAGGGAGTGGCTGAGTATGCCAAACCCGATACCCTAATTGTGGATTTCACCACCATTGGAGCAAATGCAGCCCAGGGAATCAGTGGGGAACTAAAGAAGCACAACCTACGTTTTCTGGATGCACCAGTTTCCGGTGGGGATATCGGAGCCAAAAATGGGACCCTAACCATTATGCTTGGAGGCGACCAGAAGGACTTCGAGGAGTGTAAACCCCTACTGGAAATTCTTGGCAAAACCATTCGCCTGTGCGGTCCGGTGGGCAGCGGTCAAGCCGTTAAACTGTGCAACCAGGTGCTTTGTTCTGTCCATATGGTAGCCCTATGCGAGGCAATGAAGTTGGCAGAACATCAAGGAATTGACCCTAATTTAGTTATTGAGGTTTGTAGCACAGGTGCTGCTGGGTCATGGGCGTTATCCAACTTAGGGCAACAAGTGGCTGAGTCTGACTTTGAGCCTGGTTTCATGATTAAGCACATGGTCAAAGACCTCAGGCTTGTACTCGAAAGCCTCCAGTCTTCTAGTCTGGATTTGGCTGGAGTTGAATTAGCTGACCGTCTTTTCAAAGTTGTTCAACAACTTGACAGTGGTAAAGGAGGTGAACAGGGAACTCAAGCAATGATTCGTGCTTACGGCGAACTCAGAAGCTGAAGGATGATGGCTTTAACAAAACTCGCTATCCATCCCCAGCTTCTTTAAAGCTGGGGATGGATAGCGAGACCGATTCGTGATATAATAAAATTGGTCGATGACCCGCCTGACTGACTAAAAGGCTACCTATTGATAGAAGGTATACAAAGTACTAGCAGAGCTCAGGGAAGAGACTTGCCCCGGCTGGTTAGCCATAGATGCTGTAATTCCAAGGTAAGTCTGTCGTCAAACTATACGTCTGCGGAAGGCGGATGTCTGCCTGTGGACGCTGAGTAAGACCAATTCTAGCAGGCGCGCGCCTCCAAGGCCGGGTTCCCCGGCCTTGGGTCGCGCCTCTGGTTGAGGCGTCGGGGACGCGCGCGGGAAGCCCGAAAGACGAATAAAACCGTCCCTGAGTTGACCTGAGAATTGGAAGCCCCAACCTCAGCGAAGCAGGTTGGGGTACTTCACGCTAGTAGCGGTGATACCAAGTATTTCTTGAGATTTTTCCAAAACTTGATCAGGGTCAAAGGGTTTAGTGAGGTACATATCTGTGCCGACCTCTTTGCCCTTTTGTTTATCAAACTCCTGTCCCTTAGCCGTTAGCATGATCACATAAATATCTTTGATACACAGAACATTTTTGATCTGATTACAGACATCAAAACCACTCATTTTCGGCATCATTAAATCTAGAAATACCAGATTAGGTTGCTCTGACTTAACTTGCTCTAGAGCATCTTCACCATCCTCAGCGGTGAGTAATTCTACCCCTTCATCTTCCAGGTCTTCCAGGGTTTGCTCGATCAGCAGTCTCATATAAGGTTCATCATCAACGATCAAGATTTTTTTAGTCATAGAGTAGTCTGCTGGGTAAAGCATTACCTGTTTCTACACCAATTAATTTACTTGATCAAGTGAGGTATTCCGGATGCTTTGCTAGTAAATCGGTAGGGTGTTTTAGGCATTGATTAATTAATCAGGGATAAGTATTCAAGCCGACACGATCTGAAAGTCGCTGTAGCTAAAGTACGACAAAAAAGTCCCCACACCAAATGGCAATGGGGGCAATACTGCAGTTGCTATCGTTGCCTGAAACTAATAATGCCCTGTATCAAAACCTGATCAAGCCAACAGTCTTTTCACTGTTTAACTGATCGGGGAGTTTGAGGGGTCTATCCATCCCCATCCCTATGCAGGGGTGGGGATGGATAGACCCCTGGCCGTAGGCCACGCTACGCGAACAAATATTTAGCGATGACTTGACGACTTATCGCCAAATATATATCCCTCTTTTGTCACTCTCCGAGAAGTAAAATAAGAGAATAAACAGATTGGGTAGCTCAAAGGTAGATAGGGCAATGGATGTAGAGTTACAGATTCTCAAACATAGTGCCAGAGATGCACAACCAACAGTTTCGGTTATTGATCAATATTGTGAGGCTTATAAAGACCTGTTTCCAGAAGTAAGAAGTTATGAATGTTTCAAATATTTACATTTAGGAATAATCTCACCGATAAAGAGAAAGTCGCTATAGGTGCGCTTGACCTAGGCGAATTAAATTCGCCACGGGTCGCACCTCCAGAAATAGCTAAGTTAGTAGGCATAAAATCTGCTCAGTCACTCCATCATTTTCTAGCCAATTCTCCTTGGTCAGCGACTGAATTAACATCCCGAAGATTAAGTCGGACGCTCAAAGCATTAAACTCCCAAATAATCACGGTAATAATTGATGAGACAGGGGATAGAAAAAAAGGAAATAAAACTGACTATGTAGCCAGACAATATTTAGGCAGTGTAGGAAAAGTAGATAATGGAATCGTGTCAGTAAATGCTTATGGAGTCTATAAAAATATTACTTTTCCTTTACTAGTTAAAGTCTTTAAACCACAAGGAAAACTGAAAGAAGGAGATACATACAAAACGAAGATTGAACTAGCCTCGGAAATAATTACTGAATTAGTCAATTATGGATTTCGGATTGACTTAGTATTAGCTGATAGCTTGTATGGTGAAAGTAGTTCATTTATCAGTACATTAGACAAATACAAATTACCTTGGATATTAGCAATTAAAAGCAATCATGGGGTCTGGATGCCAGTTGCTCAGAGAGTAAGAGCTAATAAGTGGTGTAAGTTTGAGCGAATATTTAGCAATCAAAAATCAGAAACTAGATATATCCGAGAAATTATTTTTGGCAAGAGAAGTTACAGAACTTATTGGGAAATGACTACAGATCCTGAAACCATGCCAGAGAACTCTACATCTTTTGTCATGACTAATATTCAGGATAAAAGGAGTAAAATTAAGAAGATTCTAGGCAATCTTTACGGGAGGCGAACATGGGTTGAATATGGTTTTCGGCAGTGTAAACAAGAACTGGGTTGGACAGATTATCGTTTTACGGATTTTCAGGAGATTAATAAATGGTGGGAACTAATTATGAGTGCTTATCTAATGATTAGTTTAAATACCCAGGAAATGTCTACTTTAAATTCATCTGAACTAGCTGATTCTGAAATGCCGAATCCGACTGTTGATTTCTCAACACATCCACAAGCGATGCAGCGCGGTCTTGGGGAGGCAGCGCGGTCTTGGGGAGGCAGCGCGGTCTTGGGGAGGCAGCGCGGTCTTGGGGAGGCAGCGCGGTCTTGGGGAGGCAGCGCGGTCTTGGGGAGGCAGCGCGGTCTT
>NZ_JAAHHC010000108.1:0-5957 GCF_010672265.1 Moorena sp. SIO3A2 | reverse complement strand
CTTGCTTATTTAGCCTATTACCTACAGTACCACAAGAATTGTTGTTTATGTGAGGGGGTGAGCTTACCCCATGGATGAATCGTAGGGGCTTGCGCTCACCCCCTCACACTCCCCGATTTCCGGTCAACGGTCAATGGTCAACGCTCAACGCTCAACGCTCAACCTTTAACCTTCCACAGAGTTTTTATAAGAATCCTGCGGCAGCACTAAGGCTTTGAGGTACCTTACCGTTACTGTGGTTGGTTTTACCATTGCCATTACGGGGTTGGATTACTCCATATCCCCCATGATTGCGTTCATAGATTACATTAATCTCCCCGGTTTTGATGTTCCGGAACATATAAAAATCGTGGTCTACTAGCTCTAGTTGTTCCAAGGCTTCCTCTACAGTCATTGGCGGCATGGCAAAATACTTCATGCGCACCACTTCTTCGGGTAGCTCAGGAGTGCGATCGCTAATCAGATCAACTGGCACCGATTCTTCTTCGAGTATTACCTGTGTCTTGGCCTGATTACGGGTTTTCTGAGATTGCAGCTTCTCCTTATATTTGCGCAGTTGACGATGAATCTTATCAGCGACCAGATCAATGCTGGCATACAAGTTTTCAGTACCCTCTTGGGCACGAATCACTGTCTTATTGGCATAAATGGTTACTTCAGCTGTCTGTTTAGGGTTTATCCGAGGATTACGAGCCACCGATAGATTTATATCGACCTGATTGGTAATGTTTTGAAAATGATTGACCGCCTTTTCTATTTTTTGATGTACATAGTCACGAATTGCATCGGTGATATCGATGTTTTTACCTTGGATAACAAGCTTCATACTGACTACTCCATCTCGTAACGTTTGCGCTTGACAATAGCAGTGGAGGTTGGGGAGATCTGCTATTGGTTCTTACTCTTACCCTATCACTTTGTATTCTAGACAACATCAACTTTTGATTTCTCTTCAAATTCCTTTGCATTCGTTGACATTGATAAAATAGGGCATAGAGTATGAGATAATTGAGGATCGTGCGTAAATGTTTAATTAGTCATCAAGGTTTAGTCCCTTACACAGTGGCTTGGGAGCAACAGCGTACGCTAGTTAGTCAACGGCTCCAAGATTCCAGTTTGGATGATATTCTCCTGTTGCTGGAGCATCCACCGGTTTACACCCTAGGAAAAGGATCTCGTCTTGACTTTCTCAAATTCGATCCCAATCAGGTTAACTGGGACGTGCATCGGATAGAGCGTGGTGGTGAAGTGACCTACCACTGTCCTGGACAACTGGTAGGCTACCCCATTCTCAATCTCCGGTACTATCGCCAAGATTTACACTGGTACCTCAGACAGCTAGAGGAAGTTTTGATTCAGGTATTGGCTGTCTATGGACTAAAGGGTGAGCGGGTGGCTGGCATGACTGGTGTCTGGCTAGAAGGATGTAAAGTTGCTGCCATTGGCATTAAGGTGAAGCGCTGGATTACCATGCATGGCTTTGCTTTGAATGTCTGTCCTGACCTTGCAGGTTTTAATCATATCGTTCCCTGCGGCATTGCGGATAAACCGGTGGGTAGTCTAGCTCAGTTTATTGCGGATCTTAGTGTGGAACAGGTAAGGTTAGATCTCTGTGGTAAATTTGCTGAGGTTTTTGGTTTGCAACTGATTGACCAAGGGGAAAGGGGATTTTAGGGTAAGCATTCAGCTATCAGCATTCAGCTATCAGCATTCAGCTATCAGCTATTGGCCTATGGCCACGGTACTTCAAATGCATATGCTTACCAAATAGCTAAAGTCCTGCTACAGCATCCTGGTTTTTGGGTAACGGTATTGCCTCTTTCCACCGTATATTTGTTAATTTTTATTTAAATTTTATCAAAAAAATCACCAGCTGTTGAGACAGCTGGTATGATCCACGTAATTAATTAGAGATACGTCGTCGTTTTCCATGAGGAAAATCCAGGCTGCGCGTTCCCAAACCGACAGCCTAAAAATTTCTGCTTTAAATTAATCGTAACAGAGAATACGTTCTTTTTTGTAATTAAAGTTTACATTTTTTGGGTTGAGGCAGATTCCATCACGTGATGACGACCTTGATCAGGACGCCCCCAGAGGATTTGCTCGTGCTTATAAATCGCCATGCCTGGTTTAGCGCCTTTAGGCTTGTAGACATATTTGGGTTTCGTGTAAACAACTGGTACCTGTTCACTCTGACACCCCCGGCTGTTGTAAGCGGCTAGATCAGCAGCAAATTGCAAATCTGCTGGATCAGCTACTGTTCCTGGCTCTAATCTCAGTAGTACATGACTCCCAGCAATCTCTTGGGTATGAAACCAGAGGTCATAATCCCCAGCGGTACGAAATGTCAGCTGGTCATTTTGCCGATTGTTGCGACCAATCAATAATTCAAAGCCACTGGGAGTTTGATATCGATAGGGCTGTGAAACATCGGATAGATTACGACTTCTTTGAGCAGAAGCTTCTAAATATCCTTGCCCAATTAGCTCTTCGCGGATTTCCTGTAGGGTTTGTAAGTCGTCTAGAGTGTTATAGGTATTTAGCTGAGTCAATGATGCCTCGACTTGCTCTAAATACTGTATTTCATCTTGTACTTCTTTTAGTAATGGCTCAACCGCATCCCGAGTTCGTTTCAGTTTTTGGTGTCGCTTGTAGAAAGCTTGGGCATTTTGGACAGCATTTTTCTCAGGATTTAAGGGAATCTTGACTGGCTGGTTGGTTTCAAAGTCCGGTAGGGTGATCGATTTCATCCCTGGTTGCCAATCCTGGAGATATGCCATTAATAAGTCAGCTTTTTCTCGGGATTGATCAGCTTGGTCAGATTGCTGTAAACGTTCCTTAAAGCTAGAAGCTTTTTGCCGTAGTTTTCGTAGGTTATTATTTAGCTTCTGAGTAAGTTGGTTATGCAATCGGGCAAACTCGTGTTGATTGAACTGGTTGCTGTAATAGGAATTGAGTAAGGTTTGGATATTTTTAGCTGGTTTAACTATCCCCCAATCCATTACCGTATATCCTTGGTTTGTCCAGCCTGGGTGAAAAAGGTTGGTTGGTTGAAGGTTGGCAGGTTGAAGGTTGGCAGGTTGAAGGTTAGCAGGTTGAAGGTTGGTTGGTTGAAGGTTGGTTGGTTGAAGGTTGGTTGGTTGAAGGTTGGTTGGTTGAAGGTTGGCAGGTTGAAGGTTGGTTGGTTGAAGGTTAACAGGTTGAAGGTTGTCTGTAGAGAACTTGCTAACGTTTAATAAAGTTTTTAACCATTGTTGCCAGCATTGAAATAGGTTTTGCCAGTCGGATTCTTCTAGGTTTTGGGTGGATTGCTTTGGGTCTAAACCAGCTGCTTGTACCATAGAGCGAGCAAGGGTGGGACTCAATCCTCGATAACTTTTGAGTAACTGATTTGCTACTGCTCCTGGTATCAAACTTACTCGTTCTTTCCAGCTCTGGTAGGATTCAGTCAAACTGGGGCTAGTGCCAGTCAGGGCTGGTGGGAGTTCGTAGGGTTGACCGGTTTGAATAGTACGGACGCTGGATTGCTGGTTACTGACTTGATGAGCAGTGGTAACAATTAGATTGTCAGCATCAGTGAGAATTAGGTTACTGTATTTGCCGATAATTTCTACATACAAATGCCAAGTCGGTGCTTCTCCAGGGCGTTTGGCAAATTGCAGGTCTAATACTCTCTCCCAAGGGGCAATGGTTTCGATGGCAATTAGGGCGAAGCCACCTAACTGGTGCCGCAGTTGGTCACTAAAGGTGAAGGTGTCGGGAACCCGAGGGGGTGGATCTCCTATGCAAATCCGGGCGGCTTGGGGATGCCAACAAATGGTGAGCCAACCTCGACCATTTAGGGTGCGTAGGGCGATAGCAATGGTGTAGCGATCGCGTTGATAGACTTGTTCGGTACGTCCTGGTACCCAGGTAGCACGCAGCTCAGAACAAGCAGCGGTCAGGGTGGTATAGTCAACAGGTTGCATGTGCCAGGTGCCAGATCTGAGCTTGGTAGGATTCGGGTTTGAGAATGCGATCGCGTAGCGGCTCGTACCGAGCATCGCCTAGCGCCTCAATGGGCGCGCATCGCATTTTGGCTATGGCTATGGGATCACCGTCTAGCCCAGTTCCCATTTTGGGCATTTACAATACTATTGTATAAGTCAGCCTTAGGGCTACGATGTTAGTCGAGAAACTACCTCTTCTCAAGTCAGAGCTCACCTAGGCAGTGTCCTATACCAAGCCTGAGGAAGTGACAACAAGGCTAAAAAGTAGACAGGGTATGGGGTGTGGGGTTTGGTAAAAATAGAAGGGAATTTTGAGTTACCCCAGCAAAAACCTCCGTCCCCAACCTGATTCAACCGTCTCTACCAAAGTAGCCAGCTCCTGATGTTTCCCTACCCCGGTGACCCCAAACCCCACACCCAGTAAGGCTTTTAAGGCTGTTGGCCACCCCCTCAGGTGCAATATAATAAATATTTAGCTAGTAAATACCCGAAAATTCAAAAAATATGGCTTGGTACGATAATCCAACAGTTGCTGCTACTTTAGGTGCCCTTGCTGGATCAGTATTTACAGCATGCGTATCTGTATTTATCTGGCAGAAAACAAAAAAGATTAAGCAAGTAGATTGCATTATTAATGATTCTTCCTCACTACTTTCCTTCTCAGATACAATTCGTAACGAACTCAAAATTATATACGCAGATGAACCTGCAAATTCTGTATTTTTATTCAATATGGAAGTTTTTAACTCTGGTAACCTAGCTATTAGGGAGCAACCAGTGAGTATACGTTTAGACAGCAATTCCAAGATTGTAGGATATACTTTCAAAACTATTCCAGAAGTTGGATTTGGAGAAGTTCGAGAATTATTACTTCAAGAAACCCGACTTGATTTAATTATTGAACTATTGAATCCGCGAGACCGGGTATATATTGAGCTAATTTCTATTAATAACTATTCAAGTAATATAGATGTCTACATGAAAAATGCTAACGTTACCTCTCGTGTGTATACTCGCCGAGCTGAGAATGCTATCTTAGGAATATTGTCTCAGGAGATTGATCCATCTTTAGCATCTCTTGCCATGCTCAGCAACTTACCATTTTTTGGTGGATTTGCCAATTCTATAATGACTATGGTCTTGGCACAACAAATTAAAAAAGCTGTAAGACAAAAAAAATAACTTCTATTCCTTTTTTTTAAATTTCCAAAACCTTCATTCGCCATTTCTAAAATTGAGAGGTTTTGTCTACTAAAGATTAACCGTAGGTCACACTACGCAAACACTATATTTTTCCTGCTCAGGAATAAAAAAAATGATGTTATTCAGTACCTTTTATGCTAAAGTTGCAATAAAAAAATCGGAAAGCTTACTGTAGCATAAAAATGGTACTATTCAACTAACAAAATTTTATAAAGACGGCCTCTTTTAACTATTCCCTGATTCCTGCTCCCTGCTGCCTCTGCTAAACTGTTCATTTAGCATAACAAGTACAGAATAACCATAAATTTTAGCAATTAAACACTCGAAGTTACAGTATTGTTTGCACTTATTCACGGCTATAGGATTTTATATTTACCCGTAGGTTGCGTTATTAACGCACCATAATTTTGTACTAATTAAGTAATTTTTAATTGACATTTTATTTTCAAAAAAATACCCTAAAATATTATTTTTATGCTATAAGAAAAGTGACCTTAATTAATAAGGTCAAAAACCAGCCCCCTGAACCTCAAAAACCACGGGGCTGGCTCTAACCCCTAGTAACATAGGAGATAATTTTATTATGACCTATCGAGACCGTCTTAGTCCGTGGGTAAGCTGTTCGGCATTTAAATTGGTATAATAAAAATTAATAAATAACCCAATAATAGGAAATATGCCAGCAAAAAATTATCTGACAGCAAAAAACAATACTTCAAAAAGCCTTAAAAATAGAAGAAAATGGAAATATTAGAGAACGTATTT
>NZ_JAAHHC010000107.1:0-6071 GCF_010672265.1 Moorena sp. SIO3A2 | reverse complement strand
GGAACCCACCCCTAAGGGGTTAGGGGTGGGTTCCGATTCCCGATTCCCTTAAATTAGATCCATATACCAACCACCCATGAGTAATTCTGAAGCAAACAACCGTAAAACTATTAACAAAGTCGCCATTGTAGGAGGAACCCACGGTAATGAATTTACCGGTGTATACCTAGTCAAAAAATTTGATAAGTTTCCAGAATTAATCACTAGACCTAGTTTTGAAACCTCGACACTGATCGGTAATCCCCAAGCCTTTCAAGCTGCCAGGAGATATATTGATACAGACTTAAACCGCTGCTTTGCTAAAAGTGACCTGGAAAATTCCGAGCTTTCTTTCTATGAACAAACCAGAGCCAAAGAGATAGCTCAAACCCTAGGGCCAAAAGGCAATTCCAAGGTAGATTTTATTCTAGATTTGCACAGTACCAGTGCTAATATGGGGTTTACTATAATTCTCGTCAACAACGACCCCTTTAATTTGCAACTCGCTGCTTATCTGAGTTCCCTTGACCCCTTAGTTAGAGTTTATAGTTCCATTGAACCAGGTAAAGAAAATACCTTTCTAAGATCCCTATCTAACTTCGGGTGTTGTATTGAAGTCGGTCCCATTGCACCAGCTAGTCTCAAGGGCGCTATTTTTCAAAAAACTGAAGCCTTAATTCACGCCACGTTAGATTATATTGAAGACTATAATAACGGTAAACTATTATCAAACACTTATCCTCTAACCATTTATCACTATTTAAAAGTAGTTGACTATCCCAGAAACGAAGCTGGTGAACTAGAAGGTATGATTCATCCTCAGCTCCAGGGCAGAGATTATCAAGAACTTAATCCTGGTGACCCCATGTTTCTTACCTTCGATGGCACCACAATTTACTATGAAGAAGAAGCCACCGTTTGGCCAGTATTTATTAATGAAGTTGCCTACTATGAAAAAGGAGTAGCGATGTGTTTGACTAAAAAAGAGATAGTTAGGGAGTAGGGAACAGGGAATCGGGAATCGGAACCCACCCCTAACCCCTCCCAGGAGGGGAACGGGAATCGGGAATCGGGAATCGGGAAAGATATAGGGTGATGGGGTGATGGGGTGATGGGGTGATGGGGTGATGGGGTGATGGGGTGATATCAGGTTCGGATAATTAGTTATAAAAAACTTTATCCCTTGAAACCTTACTCCTTTACTTCTGCCTTCTGCCTTCTGCCTTCTGACTTCTGCCTTGTTTTTGCCCCTAGTATAAGTATTCAACCGGACATGATATGATGGGAAGATGGGGAGAATACAGAATTTTATTGCTGATAAAACTTTGATTAATTACTAATTACTAATTATAGCGTTTTGCCTGTAGCTTAAGTAGAATCCCGACTCCCGATTCCCTCGGTGCGCGCCTCCTAGGGCGAGTAAATCGCCCTTGGGTCGCGCACCGCTCCCGACTCCCGACTCCCGATTCCCTACTCCTGACTCTGTAATCCCTGCTGCAATATTTCTAAAACTTTGGCTAAATTTCCGGCTAATAACGCCGCTTTATCTAACCATAATCCAGGGAAAATTTCTGAACAAAGTATGCCCTCAGGATTGGTTTCCAGTTGAGTATAGTCCCCTTCCCTTAACCGAAACCAATCAAATTCACCATCATCAACTCGCCATACCAAATATTCTTGTACTCCATTACGACGATAAACGTTTAATTTTTTATGTAAATCAATAGAAACAGTGCTAGCCGCAATTTCTACGATTAACTCCGGCGCACCTTCTACATAATCATCCTCAGTAATGATTGATTGTCCATCTTGTTCTATTCTCAATAACGCATCAGGTTGCACTTCGTTATCAGCATCTAGGCGCACAGTTGTGTTATCGAGTGTTTCTACTCCTGGTCTACTTGCTTCATAGGTTCCTAACCATGTCATAATCCGAGAATGGGGTTTGCCATGTTTTTTTGCTCGTACAGGAGATGCCATGTAAACAATTCCTTCAATTAATTCGGCTTTTTTCAAATCAGCCATAGCGGAATAGCGACGCTCAAATTCAGCAAGGGTTAGTTGATCCCCATTTTCTAAAGGAGGAATAGTCGGGTCCCGAGTAATTGTGGCAGTTGATGTGATCATTTTTGGCTCTACTTTACTTGTTATTTAACAGGGAACAGGGAAAGAGTGGGGCGGGGGCGCGGGGAGATGGGGAGATGGGGAGATGGGGAGATGGAGATGAGGAGATAGGGAGATGGGGAGAATGCAGAATTTTATTGCTGATAAAACTTTGATTAATTGCTAATTACTAATTATAGCGTTTTGCCTGTAGCTTAAGTATAATCCCGATTCCCGATTCCCTCGGTGCGCGCCTCCTAGGGCGAGTAAATCGCCCTAGGGTCGCACCGCTCCCGACTCCCGATTCCCGACTATTCAAAACTGATTTATTCCTTCGGCAACCATTCGATATCCAGTAATTGGTCAAGACAGTAGGGACATTCTGGAGGTAAACTTACGGAATTCTGAGTTTTTATCGTCACAAATCCTAAGGCATCGTTATAAATAGAACTCAGTTCATTATCTAGATAATTACGGAGATTAGTCGTTAGTTTACGTTTGAGCTGAATTCTGAAGTTATAGATTTCCCCTTGCCAGTGAACTGCATTATAATCATATTCACTTGTCCAATATTGCAGGAATAATAAATGACGGATAACTTGTTCTAAAAGGCTAGCTACGGCATTTTTCTTCTCTCTGCCCAAATCCTCTAACTCCTCAATTAAGTTATCCCAATCTAGTTGATTAAATTCTTTATTTTTCAGGAGCTTAATCGTTTCTTCTAGCCATTGGACATCATCAATGTCGTAGAGATTTTTTAAATCTAAACTACTATTTATACTACTCATAGTCAATTGTTCATAAAAATATCACTTACTTTTCTATATCAAACACTCCAGATACTTTTAAAGTAATATCCTTAAATCCAGGAGATAACACTAACTCATCACCAGAAAAGCTACCAACTTCTGTATAACTTGTTCCTGTCAGTTTTAAAACCAATATAGTTTTACTTTCCGGGTCCACAATCCAGTATTCAGGAATAGCACAATCCTGATATTGGATTCTTTTCGCAATATAGTCTCGCTCTCGTTGTAACTCTCCTGGGCTAACCACTTCAACCACTAATAAAGGCGGTGACATAGAGAGGCGAATGGTATTACGCTTTGATAATTGTTGAATATGCTCTTCTCGAATAATGGTCAAATCAGGATAACGGTTTTTCGGTTCACCTCTAACTTCTAATTCTAATCCTTGACCCCGGACTCTACGATGACCTACCAGTAAAGCAAACCTAATCAATAAAAACGTAGCAATTTCAACATTTACTCCCGACTCTGGAGGCATTTCAATTAACTCTCCATTAAATAACTCATAGAAGTTTTCTGAGTTATCATTGTAGGATAAATACTCATCAAAGCTTTGAAATTTATGGGTCAGTTGTACCATCATTGTTCACCGGCAAAGTCCGGTGCATTACGTAAGCTATCAGCTAATGCGCTACGCGCACGCTACTTGAGGTGCTAATCAGCTAATCAGCTAACACACCATTCATAGTTCACGTGGAAAGTCCGGTGCGTTACGCCTAGCGGCTAACACACCCTACTTACTAATATAATGTTAGGATAATTACCATTAATACCAATCTCCCCATCTCCCCACACTCCCCACACTCCCCACACTCCCTACTCCCTACTCCCTACTCCCTACTCCCTACTCCCTAACTTCTTACTACTCCGATACGCTTCAGTCAATGACGTCAAGTAAGGTTTAAGGCGACGATCCACGAATTGAAGCATGGGTTGGTTGCTCTCTCCCACCGCACAGGTATAGTAAGGAATATCGCTCTGGAGTTGAGCCATGATAGACTCTGCAATCAGCATGGCACCACGGCCACGCCGTTGGAACCCCCTGTCGGCGGTTTTCCGGGTGGACGAACAGGGAAAGAATGACAGCAGTAGTGGTGTCGGTTTTGGGGTCTTTGCGCAGTTCTGCCACCAGCAAGCCTACCATTTAATCCTTTTCCACTGCTGCTAAACCCAGCAGTTCTCCTAAAAGGCTGGCACATTGCCAGTGGCTAGCAATGCTGGGGCAGGTGTAGTCATCGTATTCTAAGGAGGTAGTAGCATCAAAGTTTTCGAGCCACTGATAGGTAACTTGGGGGGAGTAGGTGGTGGTCACTGGTTTGGGGAATCGGGAATCGGGAATCGGGAGTCGGAACCCACCCCTAACCCCTCCCAGGAGGGGAACGGGAGTCGGGAATCGGGAGTCGGGAATCGGGAATCGGGAGTCGGGAGTCGGGAGTCGGGAGTCGGGAGATTAATCGTAGGGTGGGCAGTGGCAAGCTACCGAAATCGGCAAGGTTGGTGAAGAGCTGATCAGCCACTGCCCACCAGAGCCCAAACTACTTTTTTTTATCTATTTCTTACTCTATCGGTCATGCATTTATCTGTCATGCAGCCAGCAAATGCCATCGCGCTTTACTTCAGGATGCATCTAATTATTGCTGTTTGACCCAGTCGGTGGAACGGGTATCAGGCGTAGAACCGGCATCTTGCCGGTTATCAATATTCCCAAGCAGGCAGGATGCCCACCCCACTGATATGCATGCCGAATGGGCATCAGACGTGGAATGGGCATTTTGGTGGAACCTTCTGCGACTAATGCCCGCCAGGCACGGCTCCCGTGGTAACCGAAAACGAGTTAGTAGCACAGGTAGCTCGGAAATTTATCCAGGCAAATCGCGCGCCATCCGAGACCAAAAAGGGATTTTGACATTTTGATCGGATAGTGGTAAATTAAGGGCACTACTCTGCGTCGTCGCCCGCCAAAGGATTTTTATTTACGCCACGCGCCACCACGCCCTGTCTGGGAGAGAGACTCGGAGACTGACTCCTCATTTTGCCCCTCATTTTTCCTTGCCACCACCTTACGAGAAACAGGAGCGTTGCCTTGCCCACTATTGCCTTGCCACCACCTTACGAGAAACAGGAGCGTTGCCTTGCCACCACCTTACGAGAAACAGGAGCGGTCTGTTTGGGGGTTAGTTTTTTCTTGGGCATGGTTTCATCTCCATAGAATTAAACTTTCTGTGGTTTAGCTTATTGAGTTGGCTGTGGCTGTGTCAATAGACATCTCCAGAAACTCGGTTTTGACCCAGGCAGTGCAAGGGTTTGAGGTTAATTTTTGGAGATGTCTAATAGGTTTTTTCTCACGTTTTGTTACGTGGGGAGATGGGGAGATGGGGAGATGGGGAGATGGGGAGATGGGGAGATGGGGTGATCTGGGTACAAGTAGAATCGTAGGGTGGGCAGTGGCAAGAATCGCGAAATTGGCAAGCTTGGGGAATATATCATCAGCCACTGCCCACCAACCCTGCCCACTGCCCACTGCCCACCAAAGGGGTATTTTATTATAATTTATAGTGTGCGCTATGGGCATAATCTGATAGCTGATAGCTTGCCTATAATCAGGCATACCATTACGTAAACGAACGAGTAAACTTGTGATGGAAAACAAAGTAATCGATGTGAGTGAGCTAAGTCCAAAACAGATTGCTATCATTACAGAAATTGTTGAGACTTTTAAGTTAGTCGCTCAACAAACTAATTTACCCGAAGATTTAAGCAAAGCTGAAACTTCCAAAAAATCCTTAAATCTTGCCGAGAGAATAAAACAGCGTTTTGCCCATTTATCAGATGTAGAAATTACCCAAATTCCCAGAGATAAAATGCGTACTCCTCCTCTATTTGATCAATGATCATTTTAGATACTAATGTTATTTCTGAGTTGATGAAAGGTAATATAGCGTTGATCACAGTTATGAGGTACAGTATTCTTTGAAGCTGATTCCCTGTTAGGTGCGCTTTCCGCATCTAATTATTAAATTCGCCACGGGTCGCACCTCTTGATGCAGCGCATCCCTATTACCTATTACCTATTACCTATTACCTATTACCTATTACCTATTACCTATTACCTATTACCTATTACCTATTACCTATTACCTATTACCTATTACCTATTACCTATTACCTATTACCTATTAC
>NZ_JAAHHC010000106.1:0-6916 GCF_010672265.1 Moorena sp. SIO3A2 | reverse complement strand
TATCTTCCCGAGTATAGTCCTGATTATAACTTAATTGAATTGGTTTGGCATTCAGCAAAAGAATATATTGCCAATCGAGTTTTCAAATCAATTGAAGAATTAGAATGTTTGTTAAATCATCTTTTAAATGAAGGAGGGTTAATTATAAAATGGGTACGAAAAATAAAAAACAAAGGCAATGCTGTTATCACAGTTTAAATGCGCAACAGCTTAAAAGCACAGGCTCTTAACTTTTCTTTGTTAGCTTGCTCCTGTACGACTATAAAGCGCCAGGGTTGTAAATTGAAACCAGAAGGCGATCGCACTCCTAAGCGAAAAATTTCTGTTAAGATTTCTTTGGGAATTGGATCAGGACGAAATGAACGGGCAGCACGACGCTGTTCTATTGCTTCTTTTAATCCCATTGATGGTGATAGTTCGTTCATAGTTAGTTATTTGAAGGTTTAAAGTTGATAGGTTTAAAGTTGATAGGTTGAAGGTTTACAGGTTGAAGGTTTACAGGTTGAAGGTTTACAGGTTGAAGGTTGAAGTGTGTAGGGTGCGTTAGGGGTGCGCCTTGCCATCATTTCAACTTCGTAGCCAATAGCCCCGTAACGCACCACCGAAGGGCTCGAACTCATTTTCCACCTGGTAGTAAGCGTTGGTAAAGCCCGTCCCGTAACGCACCACTAGGTCAAACTAGATATCAATACCAAGCAAAAATTTGATATCTAGTGTTGAATAAATAAGCAATTAATTCGTACTTTATGACTATCTTTATCCTCTCAACTATAGTTTTATAAATTACCTATTAACTAGGAGCTATTACCCTGGCTAATTCTAGAATTTGGTAACGCAGTTTATGCTCTTAATTACTTGATGTTTTTACTCCATAGAAGCTTATATTACTAGCTTAGGTAGTAATTTGAATTTTGTCTAATATAATTTTTGGAGGGACTTGATACCTCGAAAGGTATGACTGATGCTATCTAACATTGAACTTAATCATCTTAAGACTTTTCTGGTCGTGGCGGAAGAGATGAATTTTGGGCGAGCTGCAGAGCGGCTTCATATTGCTCAACCGCCTCTGAGTCGTCAAATTAAACGCCTTGAGGAAAGCTTGGGGGTACAGCTTTTTCATCGTACCAAGCCCCAGATTCAACTAACTGAAGCTGGTAGGGCGTTGGTGTTAGAGGCGCGAAGGATCCTCAAGCAGGTGGATTTGGGTGTCCAAGTGACTCAGCGAGCTAGTCGTGGGGAAATTGGCCAGATTATCTTGGGGTTTGAGGGATTTTCTTCAGCTGATATTGTCCCGTTATCGATTCAAGCTTATAAGCAGCAATTCCCTGATGTACACATTGTGGCTAAGGAGATGTCAACTGGGGAACAACTTCAGGCATTGTTGGAGCAACGGATTGATTTGGGTTTTATTGTGCCTCGCAAGGTGGATGAATCACTGATGCTGGAAACGATTCTGCGAGAACCGTTGGTGTTGGCAGTATCTGAAACTCATCCCCTAGCTAGTCAAGATCAGGTGCAACTAGGTCAACTCCAGGATGAACCGTTTATTCTCGGATTAAATACGGATCAATGTGGTTTATATTCGGCGGTGATTCGTGTCTGTCACCAGGCTGGCTTTACTCCTGAGGTGAGTCAAGTAACCAATGAAACCCAACTGATGTTGGGATTTGTGGCAGCGGGTATGGGAATTGCTCTATTGCCCAATTCGATCAGACGTTTTCGTCGAGATGGGGTAGTGTATCGGTCAGTACAACCTTCTACAGCAGAGATTGTGTTAGCGATCGGATGGCGTATTACTAATTCTTGTCCTACTCTTGAGCAGTTTTTACAAGTAGTTAGAGATACAGCCAATCTGTAAGCATTCAGCCGTCAGCTGTCAGCTTTTTAATAAAAGAGATAAGTATTAAGCTGTTCAGCATTTAGATTGGGATACCTAAATTGCTCAAAGGGAACAGGGAAAAGGGAACAGGGAACAGGGAACAACCAATTTAAATGCACATCAGCTTAGAATACGGCGGTTTGCATAACTATCAGGTACACAGGATTGTTTGCCCACTTCCGACTTCCGACTTCCCTGCTCCGAAGTCCCTGCTTCCTAAAACCCAAGAATTTGTACCTAACTCAATTGCAAACCGCTGTACTCAGTCCCCAACCAGTACTTATAGTATGGTTGGGGATTTTATCCTAGTTAGTAAGGTACGAATGGTAATATCTACAACTACTTTCAGCATTAATAGCTCCAAGAGTTTAAAAAAAACTTCCGTTAGTCCAAGTTCTCCGAGAATTGAATAAGAAGTGTCTTTAGCAGAATAAACCTCTATGAGATTGTCAAACAGTAATCACAATAGATTTAATTTATTCAATAAACCTAAGATTATTAATTCTTACTCTTATCCTGAGACCATATAATAAATAAATACAATAACCATATAACAAGACTAACAAGACTTAATATTAAAGCCTCTTTATGAAACCCTAACTTATATAAAATAGTTAGAAAAATCCCAGAAACTGCCAAGATCAAATAAAAATTACTTACTCTAATCTGTTTAACCTCTTCATATATTTTTAAAAATGTTTGTCCTATAAGTGAAAGTGGTTGATCAAATATATTTCTTAGAAAATATAATGTAATTAAAAACGACAATATATATACCCAAGGGATTATCTTGTCAGTCTCAAAAAAAATAAATAATAATAGTAAGCTAAAATTGGCAACAAACCAAGATAGACCTGCTATCATTATAAAAGCTGCTATTATTTGGATTAAACCTATTATTAAAGCTAAGTAAATCATAATAACTCCTATCAATTACTTAAAGATAATGATAATCTTAGTAACTCGACACACACTAAAAATAACCCATATTTAGTTATCAGTATTTTATTTTACTTTTATGCAAATTTTTAAATATTTTTAATTTTAGGGATAGGTTGTTTAGGTTAAATCAGGTTTCTTCGATACTACGGCCAGGGTAAACGCATCTAATTTTTTTATTCCTACATATAGTGTTTATTTAATTTAATGAACACTATATGTATAAAATCTATTGTCAATAAGCACAATAATACTGGGTTTATTGAGAACTACCCCCGGTTTATTGACAAGATGCGCTTACCCTGTAACTGGTTTGCTCATTGTTGTTACTGTACCTCATAGTTATGCAAACCGTCGTAATGTTGAGTTACGTCACCTATCAGCTATCATCTATCAGCTTATGGGCGCTTGGGCAAGCTACACCGAACAGCTTTTGAATAAGTAATGCAGCGCGGTCTTGGGGGTTCCCCCATGAGCAACTGCCGTGGTTTCCCCGGAGACGAAACCTTAGAGAGGTGCGGCTCGTTCTAGCTAAGGAGCCTCCCGTAGTAGGGAGGGGTATGAGCTAGGGGCGCGAAGAGTAATCTTCAAAACCCAACTAACTGTTGAATGGTGGTGAAAGTCCACCCCTTGAAGAGACAAGTGACTCCTTATCTGGCCACACCGAGGTGGGCGGCAACCCACCAGAGTGACGCTGGCATCAGGGCGGAATCAGAGGTAAATCAGATGTGCCACACTGCCGCTAAAAGGGAGGCGACATGGGTAGATTAACAAAAGTCCTTAAAAAGTGTCTGACGGTCAAGCCGCAATCTGAAGAGAATATGCGAGACTTTATCCTTTTATTCTCACGATGCTTTCTTTCTGGTAATCGTAATCTCTGAGAAGAGGATAGGCAAAATGGTTAGAAGTTACCGCAAGAATAGTGGAGCCTTTATAGTTAGTCGGCTATGGGTAAAAGGGTTAAAAATTTTGTAGTAAGGCTCCACTATTCTAAGGTTTCATCTCCGGACTGCCCTAAATCGTCAAAACAATCTAACAGTTGGAACGAGTAAAAACGACAGCAAAAAGAGTCTGGGGAAAGGTCGAAACCTCAGTAAGTTATGCCAAACTTAATCCTCACTGTCGGGTAAGATGCAGTCGAATAACTGACTGCGGGTATCCAGAAAACACAAACTCTAGGAGAGTATAGGTAGACGCATGTCCAATAGATATAGCGACCTCTGGAAAAGTCAAAAGTGGAAAAAACTCCGCCAAGACTTATTCCGCCTACAAAAGCGAGTGTTCAAAGCGATTCGAGATGGTGACCTGAAGAAGGCGCGGTCTTTACAAAAACTGATTCTGAAATCCCGTGCAGCACAACTTTTGGCTGTCCGTCAAGTCACACAATTGAATAAAGGGAAAAAGACGGCTGGAGTTGATGGCCTGTCAAGCCTCAACTACAGACAGCGAATGGAACTGGTAGAAACATTGAACGACCATGCCTCTGACTGGAAGCATAGCCGAGTTCGTGAAATTCCAATCCCGAAAAAGAATGGAAAAGTAAGAATGTTGAAAATACCAACTATCGCTGACCGAGCCTGGCAATGTCTAATTAAGTTTGCGCTAGAACCAGCTCATGAAGCAGGTTTTAGCGGAGATAGCTACGGATTCCGCACCGGTAGATGTGCTCAAGACGTACAAAAACGCTTACAGCTACATCTAAAATCGGACAAAAACGGAATCAACAAAAGGGTGATCGAATTAGACATCAAAAAATGCTTTGACCGTATCTCACATAACTCCATAATGGAGCGCGTCATAGCCCCGGCAGCTATCAAAAAGGGAATATTCCGATGTCTTAAAGCAGGAGTAAATCCCGAGTTTCCGGAGCAAGGCACACCTCAAGGGGGAGTAGTGAGTCCCTTATTAGCCAACATCGCACTCGACGGAATAGAGGACATACACACCAGTCTGAGATATGCCGACGATATGGTGTTCATCCTTAAGCCAAAAGACAATGCTGAGAAGATACTAGACAAAGTTAAAGCCTTCCTAGCAGAGCGCGGAATGGAAATCAGTGAAGAAAAGACCAAGTTAACTAAAACGACAGACGGGTTTGACTTCCTATGAAGTTACCGTAATAATAAAGAAGCCTTTACAGGGGACAGACTATGCAAAAAAGGGTTAAAAATTATTAATTAAGGCTTCTTTATTCTAAGGTTTCGTCTCCGTGGCTGGAATTTCCTCCTCCAGAAAAACGGAAAGTTTCGGTCAATTCCCTCAGAGGAAAACCACCGAAACATCCGGAAGAAGATTAAAACTGTGGTCAACAGCTCGAATTATGGTGCTGAAATAAAAGCAACGAAACTAGCACCCATCGTGCGCGGTTGGCGAAACTACCATAGTAGCTGTGATATGAACAGCAGCAGGGATTCCTTATGGTTCATGGGCAACACTGCCCACCGAAAGTTCCGAAAGGAAAAGAAAGTAAGTCGGTATAGAGCTACAGAACTATGCAAAAAGGCATTCCCAAAAGTGGGGTACAAACAAAACCAACACGTAAACGTAAGGGGCACCAAGTCACCCTACGACGGCGACCTGGTATACTGGAGTAATCGAAATTCCCGATTATACTCCGATGCTACGTCAGAAGCTTTGAAAAAGCAAAACCATTCCTGCGGATATTGCGGGTTGAGGTTGATCGAAGACGAGGATGTACATCTTCATCACATAGATGGAAACCACGACAACTGGTCAAAAAAGAACCTATCAGCAGTTCACCAAAGCTGCCACCAGCAAATACATTGGAGCAAAAGCGAGGTGCGCTTTCCAATGGGCAGATAAACTGCCCCTGGGTCGCACCTCAGCTAAGGATATCTAGGAGCCGTGTGAGGCGAAAGTTTCATGCACGGTTCTGAAGGAGAGGTGCTCCCCGTAATAGGGGACATCGACTCTAATTGGAGCCTTTATAGTCGGAGTCGGCAGGTTATAGGTAAAAGGTTTAAGTCTTTTGTAATAAGGCTCCACTCTCTTACGGTAACTTTAAACCATGAGCGACTGGATCAAGACAACAAGTAACCATTCTTTTAATCTGAATTGAGTCTGCATGATAGCTGACCGCTAACGCCACGCACTTCAAGCAGGGTGCCCGTAGCGCATATGCTTATATGGGCTTTTCCCCAGACTTTCAATGTTATTTTAAGCTCACGGCTGACAGCTGACAGCTGTTCGCGTAGCCTGCCCGTAGCGCATATGCTTACAAATAACCTTCAACATTTACCCTTTAACTATTGTTTTTAACAAAACTCGCGGAATTCCCCAACCTCGTGCGTTGTAGGTTGGGTTAGAAGTTACCGCAAGAATAGGGCAGCCTTTATGGTTGGTCGGCTATGCATAAAAGGTTTAAAACTTATTGATTAAGGCTGCCCTATTCTAAGGTTTCGTCTCCGGGATGGATAGCGAGCCAGGAAATTCATCTTATCCCTTGACATATTACTACTAAATACATATAATATTAAGCAAGGTCGATAACAAGGTTGAGTGCAGTGAAACATAAAGCCGTCAAAGTTAGAATTTATCCCACGCAAGAACAAGTTCAAGTATTAGCTCAGCATTTTGGATGTGCTCGCTGGTGGTGGAACTATGCCTTGAATCAGTGCATAGAAACCTATAAAGAAACTGGCTTTGGGCTAAAGCAATCTGCACTCAACTCTATGTTGCCAAAGCTCAAGAAACAAAAGGAGACTGAATGGCTGAAAGATTGTTACTCTCAGGTTCTGCAATCCGTGAGTCTCAATCTTAGTCGTGCTTACCAAAATTTTTTTGAGGGAAGAGCAAAATATCCTAGATTCAAGTCGTACCATCACCGTCAATCAATCCAGTATCCTCAAAACGTAAAACAGGTAGGAGATTGCCTTAAATTCCCTGGAAAACTAGGAATTGTCAAGGCAGTAATTCACCGACCACTGGATGGAGAATTTAAAACTGTGACAGTCAGTAAAACTCCTTCCGGAAAATATTATGCTTCTGTGTTAATGGAGTACGAGGGTGATGGAGTGAAGCTGTTAAAGAACGGAGGTGCGCTTGACCTAGGCGAATTTAATTCGCCTAGGTCAAGCA
>NZ_JAAHHC010000105.1:0-7279 GCF_010672265.1 Moorena sp. SIO3A2 | reverse complement strand
ACATCACTGAGCCAACATTGATGGTGCTGATTAGATTGGTTGAGCTGTCTATAGTGCAGGGGTGTATGATTTGCCACAAGTACCATAGAGTATTTATAGGGGGAAAGCGCCGAAATGAAGATTAGCGTACGCACTCTTATACACACTTAACTCTTTTTGTCAATTTAGGGCGATCGCCTCTCTATGCACACTTGACTCTTTTTGTCAAGTTTTATGTTAAGAAAGATGTTTATAAAGCATAGCTTATTAAGGGGGGCTGGGGGGGATCATCATCTGGCGGAAAACTCGGAAATCCCCCTAAATCCTTAAAAAAGGGGGACAATGAGTATGGCTCCCCCCTTCCGCGCGGGGGGCTGGGGGGGATCATCATCTGGCGGAAAAATTTGAAAACACGCCCTCCCTTGGGGGACCAACGGGGGCTTGACCAAAACCAGATGTCCGCGCATTCATTCCTTGATTCAGCAACGCCGTTTGCTTTGTCCTTCTATTGGTTCCCGTTTTTGCTACCTACCTAGTCAATTTCTCTGACGCACTTACGCACAATTGCTTATTAAGCCTTACCAAACACTATAAATAGTAGGTGGGCAAGGTTTTGCCCACCCTACCGGATGGTATTGACCTGGTGGCCAAAATCATGCTACATTCACCTGCGTTACTTTTATTTAGCAATTCCATATCCCATCAGGTACCAAGTGATCCCCCTAAATCCCCCTTAAAAAGGGGGACTTTGAGGTAGAGTAGCGTACCTCATAACTGCGATAAACGCGCTTATGTCCACCCTGATCGAAAAAATTGCGTCAGACGAGGTGATAGATATTGCCTTTCAATGGTTGTGCCAAAAACGCGAACATTATCACCCTAATGCCGATGTCTGGCAGGTCAGGCGATGGTGGCATGAGAAAAAACCGCTTATACAAGGGCAAATTCTTTCGGGACAATATCAATTTCGCGAATTACGTTTAATTCGAGGTAAGGAGGAGTCCTTTGAATGGTGGTCGTCGTTGATGGTTGCGTTGGTGTTAAAGGCGATCACCATAGTATTGACGGAACACTTGAAACCGGTCCTTTCCCCGCGATGTTTTCATTTAGCTGGCCATGGCGGATTGAAGGGGGCAGTGCGAGCGGTTGCAGAGAACCTGTCGGAAAATACTTTTGTCTTTCGCACGGATGTTAAGAGCTATTACGCCAGTATCAATCATTCGATTTTGATGGAGATTGTGGGGAAATATGTCCGTGATGAAGCGGTTTTGTGTTTGTTATGGGGTTATTTGCGTCGCTATGTTTCGGATGGGGGAAACTATATAGATATAACAGAGGGCATCGCCTTAGGATGCCCTCTTTCTCCCCTAATTGGGGCGTTATTCCTTAAGCCGTTGGATGACCGGATGGCTCAGCTTGGTTGTTTCTATGTCCGGTATATGGACGATTGGGTGATTCTGGCACCGACCCGCTGGAAGTTGCGCAAGGCAATCAAGGCAACTAACCAGGTGATGAATGAGTTAAAGGTTCTCAAACATCCCGACAAGACCTTTATTGGACGAATAGCCAGAGGGTTTGATTTTCTGGGCTATTGGTTTTCTCCAGCGGGTTTAGGAATTGCACCGAAGACCGTGGAACGAATGGTTGAAAATGTGGCTCGGCTTTATGAGCACTGTGCGCCCAGTGAGCGCATTGAGGCATATTTTCAACGCTGGTGGCGATGGGTGAAAGGTGGTATATCTCCGAAGAGGCTGAGCGTCATACGAAGAAGTGTAACCCAACGGGTGATGCAGTGTACTTGACCCCCAGGTTTTTGGGAAGGGGGTCAAAGGTTGGTGGGTCGTAGTTGCTGTCAATAACGCCGGGATGAATGCTTATTTTTCCTTTTACACTCATTGATTTCTGAGTTTAGCTCCCCATCGCTTTTCTCCTTTTAAAATTACCAAACACTTTCCAACTCGGTTTTTTTTTGTCATTCTATACACCTGGTCCTACTGTAGAAGAATTGATCAGATTCCGGAGTTACGCAACATGGAGAACACCATTTACAACTCCTCGCTTGATTGAAATCACCGGTTACGTATACCCTTCCTAACAGATGTTCACCGATCATCGCGACTCGGGAGACGCCATCTAAGATTGAGCGCACGAACACTTTTTTCTCAGTTATGTTATATTTCATGACGTCCACTGTCACATGCGATCGGTATTTCACTGGCACTAACTCGTTCGGAACCAAAAGATACCACCATTTATTATTGTCGGTGGTTACATGCACGCCACACACTCCGTGAACAACATCTAAATCAAACATTCCACTAGAACGAAACCTCGGATTTTTTGGGGCGATCACGAACAATGCGTTTCTGTCGCTTTTGTATGGCATCACCACTGGCATTTCTTCTAGATCTCTGTTTAATTCCCACACCAAGATATTCCCGGGTGTCATCGCATACGACGGTGATGGTCATACTGTGGCCACGAACAACAACATGGCTGCCGTCATAATCCCCAGATAAATCGGTAACTTTTGTGGGATAACGAACTCAATCGCCCATTTAATCCTTTTAATCATTGGTCACATCTCCCATTTCACATCATACCTCTCTCACACGATCTTATTACATCACTGTGTACACTCGGTGAGCAGCTCGACACATACTATTTGATCTTATTTGCAAACACCCCAGAGTACCATGCCTTTTCGTTCGGCCACTCCGCACACCGATATAAACCACACGGTCTGTGATCCCGTCCGGAACAGGTATTTTAGATCAAAGAGCTAATTTGTACAGTAAATTATACCAAGCCCGAAACTTGGTGTTCTGGGGTGCCTCCTGTAGGGTGGGCAAAACCAAGCCCACCCATGTTATGTGGATAGCAAAACCGTGCTCCACAAGCATTCCTGCCGACATGCCAATGCTGACATGGTGGCTGAGAGCTTTAAACTGTTAGAAACTAATTCATTTTGTTTACCGGTAAGATCTGGGCGCGCTCCTCACCCCGATACAAGGAACTCCATCGAGTCAATCATGCTTACGCACTCATCCCTAAAAATTTGTAGTCTTGTTAAAGCATGAAGTAGTTCATGCTTTGGGTCGGGGGTCGAGAAGAACCTCGCTTCCCTCGCGCGCCACCGCCGGGGGGAACACCGTCAGTTCAACTTGTGCTAAATTGCAGTGGTTTTTATAACAGGTTGGAATTGGGACGGGTGAATACCATCCTCGGTTTTTCATTGTGATCAAATTTGCTTTCAAATGGATACCCATTCATAGTGCCATTGGTCAATTTTGGTTTGGGCACCATTGAAAGCGGCACTACCAGGGAGCACCTCTTGTGCGATTGGCCGTAGGCCACGCCAAAGGCGATCGCTATTGCCCCCTTGATATTTCCGGCCTGATAGTTTGGCTCTGCTCTAGCAAAACTAATGAGCCATTATCTACCGGTTGTGCTGGTCTTGGATTACAGGTCATTGATGGCGATGGCTGAAAGGTGGGATATCGAAGGGAGAGGCTGAGGGTCTTTCCTTCCAGTGAAACCCTTCGGGTGATGAAATTGACAAGGGCCCCCAGGTTCAAGGGAAGGGGGTCCAGGTGAGCACATCGATGAGTTCACGAAAGCCAGGTATTGCGGCTGTTTTTTCCTCTTTTTATGCTCTTCCGATATCTTTCTCGCTCGGTTATTATCATTGATTTTTTTACCCCTTTAACCCTTCAAGTTATCCGTAAAAAAGTGCCGGGTCCCACTAATACTAACTACTCTGGGTTTTTGTCGCTTTTTGCGAACCGCCTCCTCAATTGAAGAATCGCCTCATGGCTTGCTTTATTTGCTCTATAAACTCCTCACCGTAACGAGCATCGTCTATTGCTGCCAACACCACCTTACCCCTGACGATGTACGTAGCCACGGACAATTCCGGGGTGATAAAATCTTCCTTTTCTTCTCCTCGGCTTAGTTGAATTTCATCAAACTGTTTTTGGCTATTTTAATCAACATACGTCACCTCAACTTGGGATGGTTCTTTAGCAATCATGTACACCTTTCCACTATCATGGTGCGGATTATTAATTACCTTGGCGTCATAACTAAGCACATTCGGAGGACAAAGATTAGATGACGAAAATTCGCAGATATATTCCTTATCGATTGCCCATGCTTTACTTTCGATTCCCATCGTGAGCATTAGCACTATTACCAGTAGAACCACTAAAGTTCGTAAAGGACCCATATGTATTTTTTTATCCTTACTTTTTCCCGTCGGGTTCGTTTTACCCCTGTACCTAGGTGAGCATAAAATATCACACTGTTTTTGTGACCATTGCGGGGTTTTTTATCCTGATACAATACTAAGCGCGTTTCTAGGATTTATGAGGTAGGCTGATCAATCTCAAAGTCCCCCTTGATAAGGGGGATTTAGGGGGATCATTTTGTGCCTTATGGGATATAAAATTGCTATATTACTCATATACATCCCATTGGAGCTTAAATATATTACGATTTATTAAGAAAACTAGGTTTTCCTCCTAATGAGCCTTGAAATATTGAATTATTCCATCGCCTTCAACCAATTAACTTTAAGCAAAACGATTAAGGTCTATAGATTGAAGCAGACATTCCCTGTTGACGTAGTTGGTTAGCAAAAGCATTGGCCTTGGCTTCATTTTTGAATGCTCCCATCTGAATGCGAGTACCTTGTGGGAATCGACCCAAAAAAGCACCAGGTACAATTTTCCTGGCTTTGGCTAAACCACTAGCACTGCCGTCGTTTAGTATCACGTAATATTTGATTTTAGTAGATTGAGACGGTGGTGGTGCAGTAGTTTTCTGACCGGTAACCACTGGCTGTTTAGGCAATGGTGCAGCAATAGAAACCGGTCGTGGAGCTGGCTGTGTATTGTTTTGAATTTGCTGCTTTGCTCTAGAGCCAATTTGATTCTGTACAGCAAGTTGCTTTCGGTTAGCTTCCGCTTGAGCTTGTTGCCGCCGAGCTTGATCAACGATTCGATTTAACTTCAGACGCCAATGGCCTCGTGCTGGCAAATTGCTGTTCTGAGCATAGTTCAACACATCTACCCACCGACCCTGTTCATAGGCTTGTTGAATCTGATCAAATTTGCGTTCAAAGGATACCCATTCATTGTGCCATTGGTCAATTTTGCTTTGGGCACCATTGAAAGCGGGACTACTAGGCAGCACATCTTGTGCGATCGCAATTGCCCCCTTGATATTTCCTGCCTGATACTTGTCCACTGCCCTTGCCAAAATTAGTGAGCCATTATCTACCGGTTGTGCTGGTATTGGCTGACGGGTCTGTGGTGGCGATGGAGCCCTCCTGACGACAGGTTTTGGTTTTGGGTAAACTTTTTGCTTAGGAACGTTTCTCTTAGGAACATTTCTCTTGGGAGCAGTTGCCACCACTGGATCAACCGTTGGTGCGCAGTCAGTCAAATTTGTAAACACCCACCCGGTAACCGGTGAACTAATTTCTACCCAGCCAGGTTGTCCACTACCAGTTAGAACTAGACTGGTTCCCTGATTCAGCTGACCAACTTTTGACCCGTTAGGCTCGGAGCGCACATTCGCGAACGGATTACCTGTCACCTGGCAATTACCTGGGGCAGCTGGGGCTGGTGGCTCATATACCACCGGATCTGAACGGTGATTGGGTGTACTCCTAGGAGCAATTGGTTTTACTATTTTAGGTGGTGACCAAGAGCTAGAACGCATCGAGTAGATCATACCAGCTATCGAGGAAGTAACTAAGGCAATGCCAGTGCCAATGATCAGAGACAAATTATCCGATCTATCCGCCTTAGTTGGAGGCAAGGGAGTTGGTGCTGGTTTATTTGGAGTAGAACCTCTATCGGCATTTGCATCCCAAGTTTTTTGCTCTGAGAACGGCTTTGATAATTGCTCCGGTGGGAAGTTTTCTTCAACTGTGGGGATATTGTGAATTGAGTAGTAGGTCGGGGAATTGATGGAGTACGGTTTTGAATTACTAGTCAGTTTCTGTAAGTCTCGTAAAACCTGCGATGCCGACTGGTAACGGTCTTTGACTTGGTAGCGAACCATTTTAGTAAGGACATTCGCCAATCCTAAACTCACTGACACCAGGGATTGCCAGTTAACTTCACCAGTTTTGAGGTCTTCCTGAAACTGATCTGGTAACATTCCAGTTAATGCCTGAATCCCAATAATCCCTAGGGCATAAATATCACTGCTAGGACAGGGCTGACCCAAAGCCTGCTCACTGGACATATAGCCTGGAGTGCCTACTACCACAGTATGGTGAGTTTGTCTATAGGCACTAACCAAATCAGTTTGAACTTGCTTAACTGCACCAAAGTCCACCAAGACTAACTTTTGATCTGCCGTGCGTCGGATCAGGTTATCGGGCTTAATATCGCGATGAATCACACCGTGACGGTGGACAAATTCCAAAATACCTAAGACTTCCTGCAATAGCGCAATCACCTGTTTTTCCTGCCATCGGTGACCAGGGGACAACTCTTGGCTCAAGAGATGCCCTTCGATGAACTGTTGCACCAAGTAAAACTCATGGTCTTCTTCAAAGTAGGCAAGAAGCCGAGGAATTTGGTCATGATTTCCCAGCTTTTCAAGGGTTTCAGCTTCCCTACTAAATAGGCGTCGAGCAGTTTCTAAAAATGTCTGAGAGCCATTGGGAGGCTGAAGTTGCTTAACAACACAGCTTGGGTTACCTGGACGCTTCGTGTCCTTGGCTAAATAGGTTTTGCCAAATCCCCCGGAACCGAGGACTTGAGTCACTTGGTAACGCCCGTCCAGTAACTTGCCTAACATAGGATTGATGTGCCTAAGATTTCACAAAAAGGAAGTTTAAAACTCCGCACCAAGGGGGCGGGTTGCTAACTGTCTCATGTTTAACATACGCTGATCGGTATTATTGACCAGGACTGTGACAATTTATCTTCTGATTATATGTATGCTATCAGCTATCAGCTATCAGCTATCAGCTATCAGCATTAGGCTAAAGGCTATCAGCTATCAGCATTAGGCTATCAGCTATCAGCTATCAGCTATCAGCATTAGGCTAAAGGCTATCAGCTATCAGCATTAGGCTAAAGGCTATCAGCTATCAGCATTAGGCTAAAGGCTATCAGCATTAGGCTATCAGCTATCAGCTATCTGCATTAGGCTGACCGCTGACCGCTGACCGCTGACCGCTGACCGCTGACCGCTGACCGCTGACCGCTGACCGCTGACCGCTGACCGCTGACCGCTGACCGCTGACCGCTGACCGCTGACCGCTGACCGCTGACCG
>NZ_JAAHHC010000104.1:0-8270 GCF_010672265.1 Moorena sp. SIO3A2 | reverse complement strand
ACAGCTATCAATTACAAGGAAAGCTGACGGATGGTACTGCAACCTGAGCCTAGAGGATAAGTCAGTGCCGGAGTTCAACCCTGATGACATTATTCCTACTTGGGAAAACTCAATTGGAATGGATGCTATTCTAGATAGAGGCTTTTATCTAGCAATATCCGATGGCAAGAAACTCCCCTCACTTAAACCACTTCGTCGGAATCAAGACAAGTTAACCACAGTTTCTCAACGGAAAAATAAGCGTAAAAAAGGAAGTAAAGCCAGAGGTAAACTAGCAAAACGGGAAGCCCGTATTCATCAACAGATAGCTAGGAGTCGTGAAGATTTCCAGTACAAAACTGCTCATCAACTTGTGAATACAGGTAAGAAAGTCTTCTTTCACGAGAAGCTGAACCTCAAGGGTTTAACTCGTCGCAATACTCCTAAACGAGGGCGAGATGGTAGGTTCTTATCCAATGGTCAATCATCAAAATCAGGACTTAACAAGTCTTGGCTAGATGCAGCCTTTGGTCAGTTCTTTGAAGTGCTGGGTCAGGTAGCCGCAAAAGCTAACGCCAGTGTAGTCGAAGTCAAGCCAAATTACACATCTCAACTCCTCTGTTATCGAGATAAATTTGTGTTCACCGACCGAGATATGCGAGAGTATTTCGATGAGGAATTAAAGCTGATTGTCGATAGAGATGTCAACGCATCAATCAACATAAAGCGAGTCGGGCTGGATGTGTTCCCGACTATAAAACGCCGTAGAGGGAAGCCTGTAGTTGTTGAATCTACTACTAATAGTACCTCGCAGGAAGCTCTGACCGCTCTTTATGAGCATCAGAAGCCCACACTGAAAGCGTAGCGGAGCGTGTGTGGTACATCACAATCCAAACTGCAAAACTTACAAGAAGAAATCGCCACGAATTTAATGGGTATGTACGCAATGACTCGTATCATTGGGCGACCCATGGCAGCACGACATGAAGGTACTATTGTGAATGTTTCTAGTTTAATGGGTAAGGTGGCAGCACCGACGATGGCAAGCTATTCCGCTACCAAATTTGGCATTGTTGGTTTTACTCAAGCCTTACGAGGGGAGTTAGCGCGAGAAAATATCCGGGTAATTGCTTTATTGCCATCGTTAACAGATACTGATATGGCGCGAGGATTACAGTTGTTTCGCTGGGTGTTGCCGATGACTCCCCAACAAGTCGCTAAGGTGTTAGTCGCGAAACTGGAGAAGAACTCATCGGAAATTTTAGTAGGATGGCAAAGTCATTTAGCTGTGTGGTGTCAGCGTTTTTTTCCTTCATTACTGGAGAAAGTGTTACGGATTGCAGCTCCTCTGTCTAGAAATAAAAGTTTTGGAGAAATAAATAACAAGCAACAGGTAACAGGCAACAAGAAACGATTTTGGAGAATAGTTTGGGATTTTGGCTTCTTTAGATCTAGTAGACAGACAAAGGTTTGATCAAGGATTTTATCAAGCTTTAAAAGACAAATTTCCTGATTAATCTTTCCGATTTGAACAGGACTTAGACAGCCTACATATAGATTGCCTGCGTAAGTCCTGTATGGTTGATTAATTTCAAATTCGCGCTCTTTTAAACTCTCCTCCAGAGAAGGAGGAGAGACCAAAATCAAGCCCCTTCCCGTAACTTATCCAAAACACTGCGGTCTTCTAGAGTGGAGGTATCTCCAGCTACCTCTTGACCTGCAGCTAGCGATCGCAATAGCCGTCGCATAATCTTACCGGAACGAGTCTTGGGCAAACTATCAGCAAAGCGAATGTCACCAGGACGTGCGATCGCACCAATTTCTTTGACCACGTGCTGCTTTAGTTCTTGCTTGAGTTCGTCACTAGCGCTATATGTTCCTTCTAAGGTCACAAAGGCAAACACATCTTCCCCTTTTACCTCATCAGGTTTACCGACTACAGCGGCTTCAGCTACAGAAGGATGAGAAACCAGTGCTGACTCGACTTCCATGGTTCCTAAGCGGTGACCAGAAATATTCAACACATCATCGACACGACCCATAACCCAGAAATAGCCATCGGAATCTTTTCTGGCACCATCCCCAGCAAAATAGAAGTATTGGCCATCTTTTGGCTGTATCTGTTCCCAATAGGTACGGCGGAAACGGTCATCATCCCCATAGACAGTACGGATCATACTTGGCCAAGGATGTTTGATAACTAAATAACCACCATCATTCTCCCCAACTGGATTGCCGTCTAAATCTACAATATCAGCAATAATGCCTGGGAAGGGGAAGGTAGCGGAACCGGGTTTAGTGGGAGTAGCACCGGGTAAGGGGGTGAGCATGAAGCCACCGGTTTCAGTTTGCCACCAAGTATCGACAATGGGACAACGTTCTCCCCCAATCACCCGATGATACCACATCCAGGCTTCTGGGTTAATCGGTTCACCCACAGTTCCTAGGATACGTAGGGACGATAAATCACGGGCGTTGGGATGCTGGTCTCCCATCTTAATAAAGGCACGAATAGCAGTGGGAGCAGTGTAGAAGATAGTGACTCCATATTTTTCTACCACATCCCACAAGCAACCGGGATTGGAAGGACGGGGAGCCCCTTCGTACATGAGGCTAGTAGCACCATTGGACAATGGACCATAGACAATGTAACTGTGTCCGGTAATCCAGCCAACATCAGCAGTACACCAGTAGACATCGGTCTCCTTGAGGTCAAAGGTCCACTTGGTAGTCATGTGGGTGTAGAGGTTATAGCCACCAGTAGTGTGAACAACTCCTTTCGGTTTACCGGTGGTACCGCTAGTGTAGAGAATGAAGAGCATATCTTCACTATCCATGGGTTCCGCTGGACAATCAGCAGATGCTCCCGGTTGCAAGTCATGCCACCAGTGGTCTCGTCCTGGTTCCATGTGAATCTCTTGCTTGGTGCGTTCTACCACTAGGACGTTTTCTACTGTAGGTGCGCCATTATTCTCTAGGGCTTGATCAACTTGGATCTTGAGAGGAACAATCTTGTCTTTGCGCCAGCCCCCATCAGCAGTAATTACTAATTTAGCTTGAGCATCGACCAGTCGGTTGTTGAGGGCTCCAGCGCTAAAGCCACCAAAAACAACGGTGTGGGGAGCACCAATTCTGGCACAGGCCAGCATGGCAATAGCAGCTTCGGGAATCATGGGCATATAAATGCCAACGCGATCGCCTTTTTTGACTCCCAGTTGTTTGATCACATTTGCCATCTGGCAAACTTCCCGGTGTAACTGGGCATAGGTTAAGGTGCGGGAGTCTCCCGGTTCCCCTTCCCAAATCAGGGCAGCTTTATTCCGACGCCAGGTAGTGAGGTGTCTGTCAAGACAGTTGTAAGAAATATTAATCTTTCCACCAACAAACCACTTGGCAAAGGGGGGTTGCCAATCTAATACCGTATCCCACTTTTGAAACCAGTCTAGTTCTTGGTCGGCAAGCTGGGCCCAAAACCCTTCGGGGTCAGCTTTGGCTTGTTCATAAAGTTGCTGATACTCCGCCATGCTCTTAATCTGGGCATTTTCCGAGAAGTCAGTCGGTGGCGGGAACAGCCGTTCTTCTTGAAGGATTGATTCTATAGTGGGTTGTGACATAGTTATGGGAAATTACTGATATCTAAGTAAGTAGTCTAGACCTAGCCAAGGCTAAGTCTAATCAAACGATACTCAACACGTCACCCAGTTTGGCATATCCTTGGATTTCTTTAATTTCTGGTTTGTTACTACTCCTCCCTACTCCCTACTCCCTACTCCCTGCTCCCTAAAACCAACTCCTAGTAAGTACCTCACCCAATTTAAAACCGCTATAGTTATGTCAAGAAAAGTACAAGTTTTTCCCCATGACCCCAAGTGGCGAGAGGAATTTGAGCGTGAATCAAAGCAGATTGCTCTTGCCGTCGGCGACAACTTAGTTGCTGTACACCATATTGGGAGTACATCTATTCCAGAACTAGATGCTAAACCGATTATTGATATTTTGGTTGAAGTCAAAGACATTACCAAAGTAGATGAAAATAGTTCAGGGATGGACACAATAGGCTATGAAGGCATGGGTGAATACGGCATACCAGGTCGTCGTTATTTCCGGAAACATAATCAAATAGGAATCAGAACACATCATGTTCATCTGTTTGAAGTTAATTCGCTACAGGTAGAGCGTCACTTAGCCTTTCGAGATTATATGATTGCCCATCCTAAAGATGCCCAAAAATACGGTGAACTTAAGCGAGAACTGGCTAAAAAATATCCACACAACATTGAAGCCTATATGGATGGAAAAGATGGGTTCATCAAAGAAATGGATCGAAAAGCAGCAGAGTGGCGCAGAGAATGTAGAATGTAGAATGTAGAATGTAGAATTTAGAATTTAGAATTTAGAATTTAGAATTGGGAATTAATAATGCATAATTTAGAATTCAATAGAATTTAGAATTGGGAATTGGGAATTGGGAATTTAGAATTGGAAATCCTGCCTTCTGCCTTCTGCCTTCTGCCTTCTGCCTTCTGCCTTCTGCCTTCACCATTTTACATTCTTAATTCTACATTCTTAATTCTACATTCTTAATTCTACATTCTTAATTATTCATTCTTCATTCTAAATTCTTCATTCTGACCTCCTTCGAGAACAATCGCTCCAATAACCCTTTCGGAATTGTCTCAAAATCCTCCAACAAGAAATCCATAATGGCGAGATGGCGCAAGTGAGCAGGAGTGGGAGGGGAACAGCGACGACTGGTGTTAAACCAGCCGTTAACGGTGTGAGTGGAACAGGAGCAGATTAAAGCGATATCTTCTGGAGTTAGGTCCCACTTTTGAGAAAACCGTTGCGGTGTCATACCTAATTCCCAGTAACTGTACAGTCGAATTAGGATTTGTTCTCGCTTCTTGATGCAGTCGCTCATGGTTTTGGGTCTGTGTGCGGAACCTGCGTCCGCACCTGTCTTGATGCAGTCGCTCATGGGGGTTTCCCCCAAGACCGCGCTGCCTCCCCAAGACCGCGCTGCCTCCCCAAGACCGCTTAGGTGCGCTTTCCGTTGGCGAATTAAATTCGCCACGGGTCGCACCTCTGCATCGCTCAGTGATGGGATAGGGATAGGAATTTCCAGGCTTGGAATTCCTATGGGCAAGCTGTTCAAGGCGCTCCATTGCTTGGTGGTAATCGATGGGATGATCAACTAATCGCGTCTTGATGCAGTCGCTCATGGGGGAAACCACGGCAGTCGCTCATGGGGGGGACCACGCCAGTTGCTCATGGGGGAAACCCCCAAGACCGCACTGGCTCCCCAAGACCGCGCTGCCTCCCCAAGACCGCGCTGCCTCGCTTTTCTGGCATGATAGAGTTACCTAAAGTTTACTTTGGGGGGAGAGCCGCGCTTCCTGGTTGGTCGCCTACGAGCGCGGCTCTTTTTGTTATGAGTATAGTATAACAATTGGCTAGGGTTGTTGTCAACCTAAAAATAAAAAAAATCAAGGCACTTTATAAAAAGTGTAATAATTAGTTACATGTTTAGGATTATAATGGTAAACCTTTTAGAGAGTAGCTGGATTCTGGATTATTGCATGAACAAATTGTAAGTATTCAGCCATCATGTGAAGCATTATAATTATGCTTACTTTGATGGGTATGCAACAACCGAATTAATAATATTTCAATTCAGTGCTGAGTGCAGAAATGGCACTGGAGTTTCTGGATGAAGACCAGAAACCCAAGGTAAGATTGTGCGAAGCGCCATTAGTAGAAAGTGCGATCGCAGCCGTCTTCGCCATAACTAGCAACTTGGGTTATTAGCACTGTTATATATTTATTATCCTCATAAAACTCATAGAAAAACTCATATAAGTAGTCAGGGTAAACCCATCTAATTTTTTGGCGTTGCTGAATAATGGAATGATTTTAAGAGTGTTTAGGTGCGCTTTCCAATGGCCGGGGAACCCGGCCTTGGGTCGCACCTGTGGAATGGGCATCTTGCCCGTTCCTGACGGCGCGCACCAAAGCGCGAATTTAATTCTTAATGGGTCAAGGGCACCGGATGTTTTCGGGCGGGCAGGATGCCCACTCTACTCCTATTCAAAAGAAGATTCAGCAACCCCCTTTTTTTCTTATCAGGTGTCATTTGAGAGCTAATTATTAAAAATTTTTAGGTAAATTGAATTAATATATATGATTTTTGTCATTTTGTCAAGTAGTTCATTTGTTCTATAAGTTTGACCTGCTCCCCGTTAACCCTGACTACTTATATGAGTTTTTCTATGAGTTTTATGAGTTTTATGAGTTTTTCTATGAGTTTTATGAGTTTTATGAGTTTTTCTATGAGTTTTTCTATGAGTTTTTCTATGAGTTTTTCTATGAGTTTTTCTATGAGTTTTTCTATGAGTTTTATGAGTTTCGCGGGAGCAGGTCAAATTCGTAGAACAAATGTACTCAAATCACTCATAACTGCTACTGAAGCCCCGAAAACACTGTAGTTCAAGGGTTTGTAGTTCAAGTGTTCTTACAAAATTGACCTGCTCCCCAAATATTCGGTGTGACATGCTCCCCCTATTACCTATTCCCCATGCCCCATGCCCCATGCCCCATGCCCCAGATCATGTACTAATGTTGCTGCATTTGTGACATGCTCCCTGAGTTTTTCGTGAGATATGAGTTTTTCTATGAGTTTTTCTATGAGTTTTTTTATGAGTTTTTCTATGAGTTTTATGAGGATAAGAGATATATAACAGGGCTAATATTAAATTGTTCTAACTAACAATTAGGAACTCGAAGGAGTTTAGTTATGGCCAGGGCAAACGCATCTTGTTTTTGAAAGACAGGCGGGGTGAGGATTTCAGCGATCGAGCCCTGTTTGAAATCAATTGATGGGGAGCAGGTTAAAGTTGCAGAACAAATGAACTATTTACCATCAGAGCAAGCTTAAACTCTGATTAAATTCTTATTAGATCGTTAGCTAAGTGATCGATTTACAAATATGAGATCAACCCGAATTGAGTTTGGTGTTTCAGCAGGACTGACGCTGGCAACAAACCTAAATTATCATGCCCAATCGGGCGACAAGACTGAAAAAGAAACAAGTTCTTGGGTCGAGTCGCTCCTGGAAAAACTGTCTGATGGCGATAGCAGCGCCTTTTGGCCCCTGTGGGACAACTATAAAGACTATCTTTACCATCGCTGCTTGAGCTGGATGGGGGGTAATCCCTCCCAAGCACAAGATGCTCTTTCTGAGATTATGCTGAAGGCTTGGGAAAAATTGCCCAAATTTGCTGCAAAGATTACTAATATCAAAGCATGGCTGACCAAATTTGCCCGTAACTTCTGTATAGACCGACATCGAGAAAACAAATCTGAGGCAATCGGATTAGAAAACCTCGAAGCTATGGCAGTGGAAGAGGGCTTGGGGTTGGCTACCGAATTCGATACCCCAGATTTAGTTGTAGAAAAGAGCGAACTATTAGAGGTAATCCTTAGTGCTATAGAGGATTTGCCGGAAAATCAGCGCCAGGTATGTGTCTTGCGCTTTGAGCAGGAGTTGTCTTACCAAGAGATAGCTCAACGACTGGCAATTTCCAACAATAGCGTTCGTAAACGTATCCAACGAGCTAGGGCAAGACTGCAACAGCGGTTAACTAAGTATCTAGCTGGGTTAGATGAGAAGGCTTACGGGGAGATCGCCAAATTGCAGAAAATTTGGGGATTAGAAGAGCAAAAGAGTAAGGAAGAAAAAGACGAAAAAAGCTATGTCACTCTCTCAAATAAAGAAATAGGAAAAGGGGAGCAGGAGACAACTGAGAAGTTGGAGCATTTAAGGCCGATGGCAGTGTGCGACTCGGCTCCCGTTGAAGAGCCCAACCAGGATTCAGATGCAATGGTAGAGGAGATAACCTTACTGGATAAGCCAGCATTGGCACTTGAGCTACTAGAGGAGATAACCTCACAGGTAGAAGCAAATTTGGCAGTTGAGGCAGAATCTAAACTACTAAAAGTAATCCCAATTAAAAAAGAGCCCAGAAGTAGGGATACCAAAAGCCAGCAAACCAGATATAAATGCTATCGATAGGTTTATCTATCAAAAAGAGGAGATATAGCGCTACGCGCAATGGCATTGGCAAGAGGCAAGAGGCAAAGGTGCGCTTTCCGCATCTAATTATTAGTAAGGATTCAGGTGTGGGGAGAAGGGATAAGAGAAGGAGCTTCGGGCAAGTGACCAGCAACAGCCATCAGAGCTTGCTCAAAGAAATCCATCACCGAACGTCCCTGAAAACGACAAGTTTGGACAA
>NZ_JAAHHC010000103.1:0-9181 GCF_010672265.1 Moorena sp. SIO3A2 | reverse complement strand
GGATTGGAATGGCGCGCGGAACATAATGATCCGCGCTTTGTCGGCAACAACCACCAGGTTTTCACCTGGTGCTATACAGATCATTCCTGCTGATGGGTAGGTTTAGAGAGGTTAAATGTTGCACCAGGTGCCATCTATCCTAGAATGGATTGGAAAAGTTACAGCTGCTCTTCCAAAAGGCGCAATTAGCGGATAAACTAAGGTTGCTCTCCTGAGCTTGTGGTGATACTATATAGCAGTTCTTAATTGGGTGAGTGTAAGTAGTCAGCCGTCAGCTGTCAGCTGTCAGCTGTCAGCTTAAAATAAACCTCGTTTGCGTAGTAAATTTTGAGTAGGGTGCGTTAGGGGGGCTCGCCCTAATTTGCCTCCTCGTAGCTAGCGTTGGAACAGCCCCCCCGTAACGCACCACCGGTTAAAATAGCTTCTAGGAGATGCACCCATTTAAAGTCTGGGGAAAAGCCCATCTAAGTATATGCGCTACGCGCACGCTACGCGAACAGTAGTCAGCCGTCAGCTTATTTTATTCAAAAGCTGTTCGCACCTCAAGTAGGGTGGCCACAGGTCTTGGCTGATAGCTGATAGCTGATAGCTGATAGCTGATAACTGAATGCTGATAGCTGAATGCTGATAGCTGAATCCTTACAACGTAACTGGGAAGAAAGCCAACATGACTAGTGCAACTGTTCGGAAAAATCCTTATATTAGAAGAAATCCTTACATTGTTGGTCGTCCCATTTCTGAACCAGAATTATTTTTCGGTAGACGCAACAAGTTTGAATTCATTGAGGACAACCTCCAGCAGGGCGTACAGGTAATTTTGTTCCATGGTCAACGACGTATTGGTAAATCCACTGTACTTAAACAAATTCCCAATTTTGTTGGGCAAGATGAATTTGTGTTTGTTCAGTTTGATCTACAGGACAAAAGTCAGTTATCCCTTAGCCGTGTTCTATACAGTTTAGGACAAGCTATTATTAAACAAATTCAGCTAGAATCTGACCCTATTAATCTACCAAGCATTACGGAATTAGAAACCAATCCGAATCTTTTTGCAGATAGCTTTTTACCAAAAGTCTATAAAGAATTAGGGTATAAAAAGCTGGTGTTGTTGCTAGATGAATTTGATGTGTTGAGTAGTAACTATTATACCTCAGAGCTTGCTTCATCAAAGGAGTCTTCATCTGAAACGTTTTTCCATTATTTAAAATTTCTAATCGAACAAGATCAGCGATTATTTATTATTCCGTTTATAGGACGGCAACTGGATGATATGCCCAAGTTGCTGGGATTATTTAAAGGTGCTCCTAGCCAAAAAGTTGGCTTGCTCAGTGAACGAAGTGCCACAGAGTTAATTACTGAACCAGCTAAGGGGTCTTTGACCTACGAGTCGGAGGCAATCGATGCTATCTTAGCATTAACATCAGGTCATCCCTATTTCACTCAGGTCCTATGTCATGCACTGTTTGCTCAAGCTAGAACTGAACAAAAGTGGCAGGTAACTCGTGATGATGTGACTAGAATTGTTGATGATGCCATTGAAATTGGTGAAGGAGGATTAACCTGGTTTCGGGATGGATTACCGATTCTGGAACGAGTGATATTTTCCGCAGTAGCAGAGGCTCAAAAAAAAGCTGAAAGAAATCCTAATCAGGTTGTGCAAGACCCGTTGAGTTTACTGGAAGAATATGGCGTTACCATCACCGAGTCTTTGACTCAAGCTAGGGAAAAACTGCTTAAATTAGGTTTCTTAGGGGTCGTAGAAATAACTGATCAAGTTTCATCCTACAACGGAAAATATTACAAAGTAGAAATAGAATTAGTCCGCCGCTGGTTAGTCCAACGTTACCCATTGCGGCGAGAGATATTGGAATTGGAAGACCTCGATCCAGAGGCTAAGGCTAGTTATCAACAAGCAATTGAACGAAATGCTCAGGGGGTGAAACCCTATGAACAGGTTTTGAAAGCCAATCCCAATCACTTTAGTGCTTTATTCGAGATCGCAAGGATATATTTGGAAGGTGACGTATTTGATAAAGCAGTGCAATGCTATCAGCGAGCATACCTAGTTGATCGAGTCCGGAATCAGGATGGATTAGTGCGATCGCATTTAGGTTATGCACAACACCTGATGGAAGTAGGGGAAGTTATCCTCACAACGCAGCAATTGAAGCAAGTGCTAACCATAGAGCCAGATAATCAAGAGGTTTATAAGCTCTTTAACAAATTAAACAATCCTTTCGTTGTAGGCGCACCAGTTCCCCCAGACCGTTTTGTGGGACGAAAATCTCTCATTGAGACTGCCTTTGATCAAATATATAACCGCAGTAACTTAGCGATTTGGGGTGGCCCAGGGATGGGAAAGACCTCTTTCCTGGAACTCCTGGCTTCCCCGGACGTTTGGCAAGAGTATGGAGAAGAGCCATCACAGGCGGTGATGGTGCTATTCAGTTGCGAAAGTATCCAACCGTTTACAGCTTCCGGGTTTTGGCAAGAAGTCCTAATTGAGCTGATGGATAAATTAGATAGTGAGCCAGACCTTAAGAGTGACATTGAAACATTGCTCGACCAGGGAAAAGCAACTGCCAGGGGGATGCGCCAAGTATTGGGGCAGCTTGGGAAACGAAACAAGTTCTTGGTGTTGCTAGTGGATGACTATGATGCGGCTTTGCGAGAAAACCCGCACTATACTCAAGCTGACATAGAAGTCTTTCTAAGTGAGTGTCGCAGTATTGCCTATCAATCTCGGGAGAGGGAATATCTATCAATGATTGTCACCTCACTCAAACGTTTCAATGAACTTGGACCGAGTCTAACCCCAGATCAATCCCCGTGGTACAATCACTATCTGTTTGTGGTACTTAGGCCATTAACGGAGACTGAAGTGGATACTCTGCTACAAGGTATTCCAATCACACCAGCATTACGGGATGTTATTCAAAACATGGCTGGTGGACATCCCGCGCTGCTACAAATTGCTGGTTCTTTGCTATTTAGAGAATTAAGAACTGGGAAGTTACCTGATACTGAAACCTTTGCCAAGGAGTTTGAAAGTCAAACTAGACATATTTTTCAAGATATTTGGCAACGGTGCAGGGATGTCGAGCAAGGTCTGTTGATACTGATGGCTTGGTCGAAGTTGAAAGGTAGTCTGGAGCAAAAGATTACTGTTGACTTAAGTGATATTGACTTAGTTTTTAGCCAACAAGAATTAGATTTATATTCTCTCGAACAACAAGGTTTGATTATGAGGAATCAAGACTTAGAGAAACCAGTCTACTTATTTAGGTCATCAATTATGGAGCAGTGGGTAATTCATAAAATTCAGACTAGCGATAAAGCATCATTAGAAAAATGGGAGACTATTTTGCTTAAGCTAATCAACCCTTGAGGAGTTACTATAGCGAAGGGAGTAGGGAGTAGGGAGTGTGGGGAGATGGGGAGATGGGGGTATCGGGAGTCAGATCAGTTTTCCCGATTCCCGATTCCCGATTCCCAATTCTAAATTCTAAATTCTAAATTCTAAATTCTAAATTCTAAATTCTAACTTCTGACTTGCGCGTAGCGCTATATAACCTTACCAATCACATGGTTTATAGTCTTTCAGGAACACCCCATAGAGGCGCTCTCCTGCTAACCCGCGCACAATGGGATCATAAACCCGTGCAGCGCCATCAATCACATCAAGTGGTGGACGAAATCCTTGCTGACGGAGGTATTCACGCACAGGATGAGGCTTCTCGTCTGTAATCCAACCCGTGTCAACACTGGTCATATAAATGCGATCGCAATGCTAACTGCTATTACCGAGTCTTGCATCGAAAACTGGGATTTGGTAGATGAGTATGGTATCGACAATGATGATATTGCTTGTGAATTAAATACTGTTTGGTGCGAAACAATTCTCAGTACAGATATAGCTAAATCAGAAAAAGTAGACTTAGAAGTAAATTTTGACTTTTGGCAAAACGAGTGGGGTAGCTATTTTGACATGGCGAGGGCTGCTTTACAGCAAGGTTGGGACTATCCACCATTACAACAGATACTTCAAGGAAATATTACTTCGACCAGTTTATGGGAAGGATTTCCCCCAGATTACGCTGAGGATTTAGCTTTAATTAGACTACAAATTTTAGAACGACAACAACGCTACGAATAATATCTCTATTTAGCTCAAGCAACAGGGCTTTTAATCAAGTATTTGATCATGTTAGTTCGTTTAGAGGTTGTCTGAAAAGTCTCATTTGCTACATCCAAGCCCCCGTTGGTCCCCCAATTTTGGGGGACTTCTACCAGCAAATTGATTCTTGTTCCCCCCAGAATTGGGGGGCTAGGGGGGCAGAATTCAGTATCAAAAAACTTTTCAGATATCCTCTTAGAACGGGTTGACCTCGCCATGAAAGCTGCACGGTCACAAATGACCATAATGGAACAAGCTTTAGCCCTTGCTACTGCCTTAATTAACGAACAAAATGCTCAAATATAGGCTTTATAAATTGCTGATATTGGATTAAAATTGCCGGAAAATTGTCAATACAGGTTAAGTTATTTTACAAGTTAAATAGCCTTCAAATTAGGCGATGATTGTTTAGCAATCCCAGCAAAAGTAACAGCGTTTAAAGCACAACAAAATTTTTCAGATTATCGCAAAATATAAAAATTAGCAGGAGATAATTGGTCAACGATCAAGGAATAATTACTAGAAGCTTTAGCAACTTATGAGAGCTGGGGTGAATAAAAAGTTAAAGTTGATATTTATAGCAGTCGCCAGGGCAGTTAGGACATGACAAAAGTCTCAAAGCTAAGTATAGCAATAGTTTTACTTCTGACTTCTGACTTCTGACTTCTGCTATACCTCTATGAAAGATTAGTTGATAAAGCGATCGCTACTCTAGATAATAGTTATTATGATTCCGATGGACTGACTCACAGGGTTATGGATGCAGCCATAGAAATCAATCCTGATTGGGTAATTCGTAATGCTTGTCGTCGCGCCGAGTCAATTATGGATGCAGGAAAAGCAAAATACTATTATGAAGCAGTAGAATGGCTTAAAAAAGCCCGTGATGCTTATCTTGCCTCGGGGAGAGAACAAGAATGGTCAGATTACCGTACTAAATTAATAACTGTTCATGGCCGAAAACGCAAACTAATGGGGTTAATTAAATCCTATTTATTATTAGGTTAATTAACAATTGCCTTTTGAATTTAGCAACGCCCCAAATAGCTTTTCCGCTACTGGGCTACTTGGCTAACCTGACTTGCAACTCCAGGCAATTCCGACCATTGACCTGTAAGCGATACTCCACCCGATCCATTAGTCGATGGATAATTAGCCAGCCATAGCCATTTTCCTGTAAATCATCTGGATTTGGTTCTGTATAAGTGGATGGATCAAATCCTTGACCATAGTCCCAAATCTCCAGAGCAATATCCCGTTCTTTGAGTTCTAGGCAAATCAAGACCGGTAAATTCGGCTGATCGCGATGAGCATGACGAACTACGTTAGAGTAAGCTTCCACTAACACCAATCGCAAACGATTGGATAGACTAGGCCAATCAACACGATTTCCGAGTTCAACCTGCAAAATCCCTAGAAACCAGTTTTCGACAATGCTCAAAAACTTCAGGTCACTCGGTATCTGTAGTTCTGTTTTCATCCACTACAATACCTCCAGAGATACTAGGGTTTGGTCGTCTTCCTGAATCGGGTTGGTACGCTCTCGAATCCGAGCTAATAAATGACTCAGGTCAAAGGGAGCAGGTTCCTGAAGCAGAAGCTGCCAAAGACCCGATGACTCAAGCCTAGAGCTGGTGCTGGTTGACCCATGGGATGAAGAACCTGTCACTGGATTCACTGGATTCAGGGTTGCTTCCGTAATTCCATCACTTGTTAGTAGCAGGATGGTACCTGAATTTAATCTTAAATGTCCTGACTCCGCCTGCCAATTTGGCAAAATGCCCAAGGGAATACCCCGAACCTGGAGGTAAGTCGGCTCTGGAGTTTTTGACTCTGAGTGTTGTTGGACTACTTGGTGATGAGACCAAACCATAGGATAGCTATGACCAGCATTAGCATAAACCAACTGTTGCTTGTCAGGGGTATAACGAGCCAAGACCAGGGTAATAAAACAGTTGGTATGATAGAGGTCATCTGACATGGTGTGGTTAAGATTTTGGATCACTGTTTTTGGGTCTGGGGATGTTTCTTGAGCAAGTTCCCGTCGTAACATCGACATGGCACTGGTCATAAATAAGGCAGCAGGTACCCCTTTACCGGACACATCTCCAACTGCTAGCCATATATCTCCTTGGGGATGAACATACACTTCAAAAAAATCCCCACCAACCTGTCGCGCTGGGGTGCAGTGAGCTTGCACTCGCACCTGTTCCATCTCTGGCCAACTCTGACGCAGCAAATTATTCTGAATCTGGCGAGCTACATCTAGTTCATCCCGCATCTGCTGAGCCTGTAACTGGGTGCGTTGGAGTAGTTTTGCCTGAGAAATCGCTAACGCTGCTTGTTTAGCAACGGCTTCTATCAGCTGGATATCTTCTTTATTCCAAGACCCCTCACTCCCTTGCTGGTAGAGACACAACACCCCTAAGATCTGTTGTTGGTCTGGTAAGGGAACGATCAACTGCACCGAATTCTGATCATCCCTTGTTTCTTGCCACGACTTAGTCTCGGGTTTATCTAATACCTGTTGTATCATCAAATCAGTATCAGGGATATGAGGTGTCTTGCCATCCCCAGAAACCTTGTAGGTGAAACATTCTGGTGTGAGTTGGTTGAACTCTACCGGTCGCAGGATACAAGCCGTAGCATCAAAGGCTTGACCCATGGTGGTCACTACCTTTTGCAGTAGATTACTATAATCTAGGGATTCTCGAATTGCCGTTGTCACCATATTGAACAATTCTTCCCGTCGTAAGGCCCGAGAAAGTTCCCTGGTTCTTTTTTTTAGCACTTGGTAAGTTTCCGCAGCTTGTCGCACCACTGCTTTTAGTTCCTCACCCTGCCAAGGCTTTGTGATGTACTTATAGACCTGACCTGAGTTAATTGCTGCCACCAAATCTTCTATATCTGTGTAGGCAGTCAACAGGATGCGAATCGTATCTGGAAAAGGCTCTACTGTCCTGCTCAAGAATTCTGTGCCATTCATCCCTCCTAGGCGCTGATCTGAGATAATAATCGCCATCTCTCCTTCGGTGTCCAAAATATCTAAAGCGGTTATGGCATCATTAGCTCTGAACACTTGAAATTTTCGGCGGAAGGTTCTGTAAAGTAGATCTAAGTTGTCAGACTCATCGTCTACTACCATCAATTTCAGTTTGCCTTGATTTCCCTGACTCATCAGTAATTGTGGTTTGGTAAGGGGAAAACCGAAAACCCCTGTGATTTTAGGCATGGGCAGGAGGCTTTCCCCTTTGAGTTTAACTTGGAGTTTCTGTATGTCCCTAGAGTCCACTGTCGGCGAAGTCGCCATTAAGCAAAACCTCGAACAGTTTCTCCTAGTACTGTCGGTATCTTTGAGTGTGGCAACCTTATCTCGGATCTTTTCCTGGTTCCGTAAAATTCCTTACACCCTATTACTGGTAATTGTTGGGTTAGGGTTGGCCTTTGTGGATGTCCGACTGGTTAACTTATCACCAGAACTGATTCTGGAAATTTTCCTACCCCCCCTACTCTTTGAAGCCGCTTGGAATATCCGCTGGCGCGACTTACGACGGGATTTGGTCCCCGTGAGTCTATTTGCGATCGTTGGGGTGATTATTTCTGTAGTTGGCATTGCCTTTGCTATTAATCAGCTGACAGGACTACCCCTGACCATTGCTTTATTGGTTGGAGCCAGTCTTTCTGCCACTGACCCAGTTTCGGTTATTGCTCTATTTCGGGAATTGGGTGCGGATAAACGGCTGAAAACTCTGATGGAGGGGGAAAGCCTATTTAATGATGGGGTAGCAGTGGTTGCTTTTAGTTTATTAGTCGGACTACCCCTAGGACTAGAAGAATTTTCCATTGCCACTAGTGTTGCCCGTTTCTTAGGGTTTGTGGGGATTGGGATTGGCATCGGTTGCATCATTGGTTTTGGGATTTCCTACGCCACCCAACGCTTTGATTTACCCCTGGTGGAGCAATCCCTGACCTTGGTTTCTGCTTATGGCACTTATTTAATTGTGGAGGAACTAGGGGGATCCGGTGTGATTGGGGTAGTCACCGTTGGGGTGATCTTGGGCAATTTTGGCTCCCGCATTGGTATGAACCCCCGTACCCGGTTGATTGTCTCTGAGTTTTGGGACTTTTTAGCCTTTTTTGTGAACTCGATTGTGTTTCTACTGATTGGTGACCAAATTAGGATAGCTAGTTTAGGGCAAAATATCCACTTAATTGCGGTTACTATCTTGGCTGTACTACTGACCAGAGCGATCGCAGTTTATGGTTTGGGCGCATTCAGCAATATCTTGGTCAACTCTCAAATTGGTTGGCGGGAACAAACCGTCCTATGGTGGGGTGGCTTGCGAGGTTCCGTTTCCATTGCTCTGGCCTTAAGTGTGCCAGTTGTCTTAGAAGGACGACAAGATATTATCGAAACTGTGTTTGGCGTGGTACTGTTTACCCTGCTAGTCCAGGGGTTAACCACTCGATGGTTTCTCGAAAAGTTAAATTTAATTGGTGACCAACCCCTACGTCAGCAATATTCTGAACTCCTTGCCCGTCGCATCGCCCTGAATCGGGTCAGAAATTATCTTGAAGAGGGCTTAAACACCACAGAAATCGATTCCGACCTGTGGCGCTATCAAACCAAACTTATCGATACCCAACTGACAACGATTAACGATGAAATTGAGGAGTTACGGAGTAAGCACCCTGAACTCCAAACCCTTGACCTTGAGCAACTTCAAGAAACAATGTTAGATATTGAAGCTGATACCTACGCCGAATTTATTCGTTCTGGACGGCTCAATGAAAACCTTTCGCCGATTATGCAGCAGGTACTTATTGAGGCAGATCAAAAAACTATTGATATTGAGAGTGTTACTTGACACTCCCCACCCTGGAAGGACGGGGATTCTTGTTTCAACGAGGTGACTTGTTATCCCTTGCCGGAGCCAGGAAAAATAGAGGTCTCCTCTCCCCAAGCGTAGTTGGTCTTTGACCTAGGTTTCGGTGTGCCGGAGA
>NZ_JAAHHC010000102.1:0-9539 GCF_010672265.1 Moorena sp. SIO3A2 | reverse complement strand
TATCTTCCCGAGTATAGTCCTGATTATAACTTAATTGAATTGGTTTGGCATTCAGCAAAAGAATATATTGCCAATCGAGTTTTCAAATCAATTGAAGAATTAGAATGTTTGTTAAATCATCTTTTAAATGAAGGAGGGTTAATTATAAAATGGGTACGAAAAATAAAAAACAAAGGCAATGCTGTTATCACAGTTTAAATGCGCAACAGCTTAGCTGATAGCTGATAGCTTACTTCCCAGGTAGCAGCCAGATCGATCTGATTGAAGATAGAAAACAGCTGATAGCTGAGAGCTGAGAGCTGATAGCTGATAGCTGAGAGCTGAGAGCTGATAGCTGAGAGCTGAGAGCTGAGAGCTGAGAGCTGATAGCTGAGAGCTGATAGCTGATAGCTGATAGCTGATAGCTGATAGCTGATAGCTCACAGCTGACGGCTGACCGCTGAGAGCTGACAGCTGACCTAGGGAGTAAACCCTAGAGTTTTTGTATGATTTAAGTTAACTCTCTTAACTTAATCCTCTTGAATGCCATGACTGACAATGTTCTTGACGTCCGTAATCTGAAAGTCCAATTCCAAACCGATGTAAAACAGGTCACAGCCGTTGACAGCATAGACTTTCAACTGCGTCGAGGACAAACCCTAGGGATTGTGGGGGAGTCAGGCTCTGGGAAATCAGTCACGTCTTTGGCCATAATGGGTTTGGTACCCTATCCTGGTAAGGTTACCAATGGCGAGATTTATTTCCGACCCTCAGCTCGGGAAAAAGAAGTGGATTTGCTAGGGCTGAGTCCTGATCAAAAACAGTCCTACCGGGGTGGTCAAATCTCAATGATTTTCCAAGAACCCATGACTTCCCTTAACCCAGTTTATACCTGTGGGTTTCAACTGACGGAAGCAATTCTGCAACACCAGGATGTTTCCCTAAAAGAAGCAAGGCGTCAAGCCATGGCTCGTCTTCAAGAGGTGAAGCTACTCCCTAGCGATCAACAATTGAGGGAGACTTTTCTAGAGGAATTCCGTCGGGAGAACCCTGGTCAAGCAATACCAGGGGAACGGCTAATTAATCGCCACATTAACCAGCAAAAACGGGAAATATTAAAGCGTTATCCCCATGAACTGTCTGGTGGTCAATTGCAGCGGGTCATGATTGCGATCGCAATTTCTTGTAACCCTGATGTGTTGATTGCTGATGAACCCACTACTGCTCTTGATGTTACCGTACAGGCAACTATTCTGGATTTGCTGAGGGAGTTACGGGATACCCGAGGGATGTCCATGATTTTTATTACCCACGACTTAGGGGTAATTGCGGAAATTGCTGACAGCGTAGCGGTGATGTACCAAGGCAAAATTGTGGAAAGGGGTGATGTCTGGAAAATTTTCTCTGAGCCAAACCATCCCTACACCAAGGGATTATTAGCCTGTCGCCCAACTCTGGATAAAACTGTAACATACCTACCAACTGTTTCTGACTTCATGGAGGTGGTAACTACTGCTAGTGGGGAAGAGGTAATCCGAGAAAAATCAAAAGGGTTGAATGTTGACCGGTTCCAGCTTCAAACTTCGTCAGATAACCTACCCTACGGGAACGCTAAAGGCGAACAACCTTCAACCTCCCAACCTTCAACCTCCCAACCTTCAACCTCCCAACCTTCAACCTCCCAACCTTCAACCTCCCAACCTTGGCCAAAAGGCCACGCTACGCGAACAACCTTCAACCAAACAACCACACAACCATTAGTTTCGGTGCGTAACTTACAGGTAGGCTTTCCCATTCGAGGCGTATTTGGCGGGACGAAACGCTATCTGATGGCAGTCAATGGAGTATCTTTTGATGTTTATCCCAGTGAAACCTTGGGCTTAGTAGGAGAATCCGGTTGTGGCAAATCTACCCTGGCACGAACATTGCTGCGCTTGATTGAACCAATGAGTGGAGAAGTAAACTTTGATGGTAAAGAGATTACCACCATCAAGGGTATGGGTTTGCGGCAATTACGCCGTGAAATGCAAATTGTGTTTCAGAATCCCTTTAGTTCCCTCGACCCACGACTAAAGATTGGGGAAGCAGTGATGGAACCCCTATTGATTCATGATGTTGGGGGTAATAGTAAGGAAAAACGCGATCGCGTGGCTGAGTTGTTGGAGCGAGTGGATTTAAATCCTGACTGGATGAATCGCTATCCTCACGAATTTTCTGGAGGTCAGCGCCAGCGGGTCTGTATTGCTAGGGCACTCGCTCTTAATCCTAAGTTTATCATTTGTGATGAATCCGTTTCTGCTCTAGATGTTTCCGTACAGGCACAAGTCCTGAATTTGCTGAAACAATTGCAGGAGGATTTCGGCTTAACCTATATATTCATTTCCCATGACTTGAGTGTAGTTAAATTCATGAGCGATCGCATTATGGTAATGAACCAGGGCAAAATTGAAGAAATTGGTCCCGCTGACAGTATTTATCGAGAACCGAAACAGGATTATACTCGTCAGCTGATTGCTTCTATTCCCACTGGTACTCTCGATCGGATTCAACAGCAGCAACACAGACGACAAGCTATGGAAATACCTGAGATTAATGATCCATGGTCTATTAATTCTGAGATTAGTGATCCATGGTCTGTTAATTAAGGGAAAGGTTATTTTTTTTAAATTCAAAATGCCAAATTAAAAATTCAAAATTACATAAGCTATCAGCTAATGCCCTACGCGCACGCTACTTGAGGTGCTATCAGCCTCGAAGTCTGTGCCAGGAGTCATGGAATTTTCCCCATACTTTCAATTCTCATTAATCTGGAATTATTAAATTATCTCGTTCTAGGTTTATTGTAAGCACCTCAAGTAGCGTGAGCTTTTAGCTGACGGCTGACGGCTGACGGCTGACGGCTTACAAAATTACTAGCCTTATAATTTTGAATTGTTGACAACAAATACAAGCCTCTGAATTCATTTCGGGGGTATTTTTTAATTTTGAATTGATAATTTTGAATGGTCGCAAAGCAATTGACGTTCCTCCCAAATTAGTTTTTTAAGTTTTTTAACGTTTTTACAGTATTTAAATGTTTTGTGTTATTATGAAAGTAAGGAGATAAGGAGATAGAAAGAAGCCAGCGCAAAGTTTCCATGGCAAACGCTGGCTTCTGGCTCCTCCATTAACAGGAGATACATCCTATGCTAAAACCATTTCACCAAGAAAGTCTGGCACAGGCTTCGACCCTGTGTGCCACAAGCTTCTAGCCTGTCCCACACTGACTATGAACTGGGGTATAGTCATAGATCCCTGATATCGCGATACCCGACATCGCTGTCAGTGGCGGATTTGCCACCTCATTTTGCGCTAGCGCTAGACTTTTGCAGTTCACCAGCCATAAGCTTACTGCCAAGGGAACAAGACTTAGAAACTCTAGCAGTAGAGGAGGCTTTTTGACACTCCCCGGTCTAAAGACGCGGGGATTCTGCTGACAAGATAAACTTAGGTAACGTCCAAAGTCTAATCTTCGCTACGGTAGTCAAACACCGTCTACTCAGTCTGGATAGGTCTATGCCTAGCTTTCTGGCTACTTTTCTCAAGATATTTGCACTACCATTTAAGTCAGCATTTACTATTGACTTATTTGAAGTCTTATAAAGACCGCGCTTTACACGCTTTCCTGATGCTTTCCACCCACTTGGTTTTTCTCCATAAGCAGGTAGGGAGTCTCCATCAAGATAGCTGGCCTTACTGGTGTAAGCTTCCTCCGTCAATTCCAAATGGATTCCGTGTAAACTGCACAACTGAGATAGCCTATCTTTTAGCTTCCCTAAAGGTATTTGAACAAACTGTTGATTGTTTATCCTACCCATATTGGAGCATTGTTTAAAACCTTCATTCCAGCCTAGGACTATAGTCCCAATACTGTATTCAAGGCAATGGTTGATTATTATCTTAGCGGCCTTATTTATTCCATCTCTCATCCGATGGTTCCGTTTCCGAGTAACCCTATCAAGCCAATTATCCCAATAATCTTTTGCTCTACCTTTCTTTCTTGTAGAGACTTGCTTGTTCCAATATTGGTTAAAGGACTTCATGGCACGACAGTCTATTAAAAAAGAATTTCCTAAAGTGTCAACGCAAGCCGCTAAATTACTAGAAGTCCCTAAATCTATACTCAAAGCCTCTTTGCTTTTATCTTTGACTTGGACTGACTCTGGTATCTCATAAGATACTTCTAGGTAAAAAGCCCCATTTTTAGGTAAAATAGTCCATTCTTTTATTTTTATATCTTCTAAATTACTAGGAAAAGACAGAGAGAAGTTTTTGATTCCAAACCATCTCTTTACATTTAATCCCAGAGAAAAAGTAATTAAGTCTTCATGTCTCTTTGGCTTTTGCCCTCCTGAATTTGGATAAGAGACTTTAAACATCTTTTTCCCTTTCAAATATCCAGGAGGCTTCGGTCTACTTTTTAAACCCCCTTTGAACCAAGACTCTCTTAGCTTCTTATAGGATTTAAGTGCTTCGGCCACACTCATCAATGTCTGCTGGGCTGGGGTGGAGGGGAGAGACTTAGCTACAATCGTCTTTCCTACGCTTTTTTCATATATCAAGTCGAATTTACCTGTAAGTAGTTTTCCTGTTTTGAAAAACACTTGACGAGAAAAGTAAACTCCCATATTGTACAGTTTCCCTGACTGCTCACAAAGATAAGTCAGGATTGCCTCTGTCTCTTTGTCCGGGTGTAAAAGGATTTGCTGAACCCCTACTTTTAACTTCTTTTTAGCCATTATCGACCCTCAGGGGTTTGTCGTTAACTATATATTAACCTACAATAAAAACAACAGCAAGTCCGGAGAGAAAATAAATTGAGAAAGAGCGGTTTTGAGTACAGACACTACAACCATGCGGTCGGGGTGTGTACTGTACATTTAGTATGGATACCGAAAAGAATAAAAAAGGTATTGGTAGGAAAGATTAGGGATAGGATTTACGAATTTTTTACTGAGATAGCTTCGGAGAAGAACTGGAATATTAAAGCTTTAGAGGTTGCTCCTGATCATATTCACCTTTTTGTAGAGATAAATCCAACAGATGCTATTTATCAAGTAGTCAGGGCTTTCAAAGGCAGAAGTGCAAACTACTTGCGAAAAGAGTTCCCTGAATTAAAAAAACTGCCATCTCTTTGGACTAATAGTTATTTTTTTAGTACCGCAGGGAAGGTGAGTAGTGAAACTATTCAGCGGTATATCAACGACCCTCACCACGGATAAGAAGGTGGCTAAAGCCACTATGGAGAATTCCTCCCCGGTCTTTAGACACGGGGAGGAATTCTACCTAGATCTTTATGAAAAAGCCCCGTCCTCTAACCCTAAAAGACCGAGCCTTAATCCAGCGCTACAGTAACTGCCAATTGGGGATGACACCACAACAGTTTTATGGCAAATGGTTAGTGACTTACGAGGTCATCGCCTGTATTTGCTCCCGTAGTGATGCTACAGTACAGCGCTGGTTTGCCAGAGGTGACAACTATCGCTCTCCCATGCCCATCGATTTGTACCATCTGGCCATAATGGATTTCCTTCTGGAGCATTTTGAAGAAATTCCTGAAGAACTCAAGAATTTCCTGTGTCCCCCAGATTAATATCAAGTCCGGTTGAATACCCATTATAAAAGTGTGGGGAGATGGGGAGATGGGGAGATGGGGGAGATGGGGGAGATGGGGGAGATTTGATATCCAGCTAATATCACTATTGTCAGGCTTGGGTAATGGTAATGGGTAATTGTGATTACTCTGGTACCATTACCCATTACCAAAAATAATACCAATGGTTCAAAGTAAGACTACGCATAAATTCCTAGGGATATCAGAAATAAGTAGTCGGACAAAAGTTTTTGGTGCTGTATAAAGTTTTGTAAATATAGGCAAAACCTTTTGGGGTAAAGGTTACAAGCATTTTACATTTTTCGAGATAGTACTGTTTATTTATGTCCGACTACTTAATTGTTATTTTTATGTCCCATTATTTTTTAATCATTAAGTTTCGAGATGATGTATTTGTGACTCTGAAGTACCAATCGGATAATGATCAAGAAGTTATATTAGTAGACTAATTAAAAATTTTCGCCAATTTGGCGTTACAACTAGGGGGGCATGGCTTTTAATAGATTTATAGGGAAATAGTTGTGTCTATTTGTTGTGTCTATTTCTAGTTAGGAACATCAGTTAGCCACATTCTATATCCTATTTCCCCACATCCTATTTATCCACTAGGAGTTAAAAGCCATGTCTAATATGGACAAACCAGAAGAAAATTCCCAAGCAGTTCCCTTTTTCGCCCGCTACCTAGAAGGGCAATGGTGCGAAGAGCTATCTGAAGAGGAAATGGATGATGTTAGAGGCGGTCGCGGATTTGCGTTCACAGAGAAGTTCCCCTCTGATTTTGAAGATGGTGCCGGATGCTTTACTCGCAAGTATCCCTCAGATCACGAAGAGGGTGGTGGTGGTCCAGCCTTGACTAAGAAGTATCCCTCTGATCACGAAGAGGGTGGCGGTGGTCCAATTGCGATGACCCAGAAGTTCCCATCGGATCAAGAAGATGGTGGCGGTGGTTCAGTTGTGACCCTGAAGTTCCCTTCTGATGAGGAAGATGCTCCCCACAAGTAATATCGTATCGAGTTGACTATAGGGTTTACTAATTAGCGTGAGGTACATCTAAATTTTATTCGCTGTTCCGAAACTCCGAAGCTCCCTTCTAAAACCAAGAAGGAAAGTACCCAGGGCTATAACATTTCTGAAAATGTGCTTGAGTGTGTCTAGTCCAAACTGGCACCGTCTTTGCGCCTGAGCCATATTTGAAAAGTCATGAGAACGATAGATATTTAGAGCAAAGTTACGAGCAACGGCAAAGATTTGAGGTAACTGATGCATGCGAATACGTGAAGCATCTTCACCCTGAGTAACCAAATCGCACATAATGAACCTTGTTCTCTACACCCCAATATCCAAGGGATGCGCTGAGGCTTTGGACTCAGCAGACAAGGGCGTAAGAAGCAACATAGTAGCGTGTTTCCTTTTCCAGACGGTGTTGCCCCCCCTTTTTGAATTGTCGAACACTAAGGGTTCGAATCAGAGTCTAATGCCCTGGCCAGGGCTGGATGTTGTCGAGTTGGTTGCAGATGCGTGCCGACCCGTTTCTCGATCCGACCATGTCCTTAAGTAATGTCAGTATGACTGTGTTCGGCTACAAAGTAAGCTTTGACGCTTTTGAATAGATTGCCCTGATTGCCTTTAATCGCCCCCAGGTAGTGATTCTCAGCTCTCTTTGATCAACTGAGCCGTTTTTTTGAGTGCTAATCGCATCTATGGCGTTGACCACACCCTTAACAGCCAGTTGGGTAATAAATTCTGGTATTGAAGTTACCGTAAGGTAGTGGTCGCCTTTATGGTTAGTCGGCTATGCATAAAAGGGTTAAAACTTTTTGATTAAGGCGACCACTACCTAAGGTTTCGTCTCTTGGCTTTGACGCACGTTCGTTTTGCTATCCACTTGATCAGGCTCTTGAATCAAACCCCGCTCGACCAGGTAAGCACTGACTAACATAATTGCGCTTGTGAGGGGGAGAATCAGGATTGTCCCTTTCTAGTTGGTATGAGCCCCGTAAGACAAAGCCCATCGACAGCTAAGGTTTCCCCGCGCCTTGGGTTCAATGCCAAAGAACCGAGCCAGGGCCGCAGAATACTGCTGATAATCCTTTGGTTTTTAGGACACGACGAATCGTGCTGTAGGAAGGAATTCGCCGCTTTGGGGGTAGAAAACGTTCAATCTTGTCCTCCCGATAGCTGTTGAGCCAATCGCCAATCGCTCTTAACCCTCGGTTACCAGCCGCTATAGCCTGAAGTTACAGAGCTAGACATAGAGCGACTTTATGCCGTTTACCTGAGACCTTGCGCACATCTGGGATATCAGAAAAGGCTTCTAAAATCTCGATCGGCTCTGGGGTTGACTCCTCTTGGGACAGGCTAGGCAGTAAAACAGCAGGGGCAGATTGGGGGGGCTGACCCATGGTCACTAATCAAACTCTCGGTTAACTTGTAAGCCTAGCATTTCTTGGCTTTCATGAGAATGAAATAGCCCTGGGAAAGTACCTCACCCAATTTATAACTGCTATAACACAATTAACAAAGGTCAAAGATTCGATGCAGCAGGTAATTACAGCAAAGCTGAAGTTGAACTGCACACCGGAGCAAAAGCAAAAGCTTCGTGCAGTTACTTTAGCTTATCGTGATGCCTTGAACTATACATCGAAATTGGCGTTTGACAAAGGCAAACTTTCTGATGCGGCTAAGTTACAAAAGCAGGTTTACTACGACATTCGAGAACGCTTTAGGTTACCAGCCCAAATGGCATGTAACGTACCTCGACAGGTAGCTGCAATCTATAAAAATCTCTGGATGAAAGTAGAGCGTAATGCTACTCACTTAAAATCCGGGATTACCAACAAGCGTTACCAAGGCTTAGATCCCCCTCCTAAATTCAGAGCTCGGACCTGTACGTTTAGTTACAAGCGTGACTACTCATTTGTTAAAGGTAAAGCTAGCCTAGTTACCTTAGAAGGTCCCATAAAAATTGACTACTCCGGAGCTCAAAAACACTTAGACTTGATTCATTCAGGTGCTGCAAAAATAGGTACAGCAATAATTTGCACTTCATTGACTATAAAGCCGTTTTGGGTGGCGCTTTAGCGATTAGAGTTGATGCTAATTTCACCTCCCAGTCATGTCCCCGTTGTGGTCACACCAATAAAGCCAATCGACCCAATCAGGGCTTAGATTTTGATTGCATGGCTTGTGGATACAAACTACATGCTGATTTAGTTGGAGCCAAGAATATCGCACTGAGAACGCTCCTCTTGAGGCAAGACTTTGAGAGGACGGGGCGACTTTCAACCGTCCCTGATGTGTCCCAGGATGAAACCAAAACTCTAGACTGAGGGGATTGCCAAAGGCTAGCCTATCTCGGGAATTAGATTGGAGGTGAACTGTAGACACAATCCCCTTGCCAAGGGTGTACTCGATTAGGGTACTCGATTAGACAGGGGTAGTTGAAATAATTACCGATACTATTTCTCCCTTTGCGTCAACTGAGCTTTTGAAACCCGCGATCAGCCCTCAGCTATCAGCTTTGGGCTGAGTGTTATTTATTTTACTTAGGACTTACGAAGTTTAGTTGGTTTTGCCCCCCTAACCCCCCAAGTTTGGGGGATTACTCAAAAAGTCCCCCAAACTTGGGGGATTTAGGGGGCAATGGCTAATTCCTATTACTGTTATTTATTCTTCACCATTAACGTATATGAACCGATCTCGTGATATAATTCTATTAATAACCCACAGTGGTGATTACTTCACTATTGATAGAGTAGCGGAATCCCTATCAAAAAGAGGGGTTAGTAGACAGTTATGCAAAGTGTCATAAAGTCTAGTAAAGTCTTTTCATAATTGTTAGAATAGAGACATGACACTAGTACCACGACCTAAGGCGGTCGAACTTACGGGACTCTCTCAAACCACT
>NZ_JAAHHC010000101.1:0-9988 GCF_010672265.1 Moorena sp. SIO3A2 | reverse complement strand
GATATAGAGCATGATTTTAGTGCTTTAAAGAGAGCCAGAATGTATACTTCTATAGACACTTCTCTGGATGAAGTAATTCGTGAATATTGTGCTTCTTAGTGTCTCCTCCTTATTTAAAATAACTATACGATTCCGCTTAAGAACTGGGAGATTTACAATTAATGAATAATGCCAAGATGACATACTTTGAACAAGAGGATATCCTTCACCTTACCCTGTCTGATGAACCAGAAGCAGGTAGTGTCGAGATTAGTCCTAACATTACGGCCGAACTCAATGAAGCAGGAGACTTAATTGGAATAGAGATTATCCAAGCAAGTGCCTTCATCCGAGACGCCATTGTAGAATCAGCCCAGGGGAAGCTCTTGAATCTTTCGGGTAAGCATTCAGCTTAGGGACTTGGGTGTAAAAAAAATACCAATTAAAGTAGGGTGGGCAAAGTTATCTGATCGAGAAGACTGATTTTAACCAAAAGGTTTTTGCCTGATAGTAGGGTGGGCAAAGTTATCTGATCTAGAAGAATGATTTTAACCAAAAGGTTTTTGCCTGATAGTAGGCTGGGCAAAGTTATCTGATCGAGAAGACTGATTTTAACCAAAAGGTTTTTGCCTGATAGTAGGGTGGGCAAAGTTATCTGATCTAGAAGAATGATTTTAACCAAAAGGTTTTTGCCTGATAGTAGGGTGGGCAAAGTTATCTGATCTAGAAGAATGATTTTAACCAAAAGGTTTTTGCCTGATAGTAGGGTGGGCAAAGTTATCTGATCTAGAAGAATGATTTTAACCAAAAGGTTTTTGCCCACCCTACTTCTTACCAAACCACACTAAGTATAGGAAAATTACTTACTCGCTATCTCAGATTTTTGGTTTAAATCTTCCACTAACTTGACTAGATCACCATTAGTCTCTGCCCATGACTCCCGCTCATTCCTAACTTTACCGAGGTGGGATTCAATATTTGCTGGTGTAATTAGAACACCAAAATCCTCTGGAACAGTCTGAACTTGATAACTGAACAGGCGATTCAGGATTAGATCACCTACTTCCTCGCGATAATGAGAGCTATCCCAATAGTTTTTCATCCCTTCCCTAATCGATTCTGTGGTAATGCTGTTATAACCAGAAAAATCCCACAATGGTGTAATCTCCACTAACCGACGTTTCCATTCTTCAAACACTGGCCAAAGTCCAGTAACCCTAAGACTTTCCCATTGAGTAGCATGGGATGGTGATATAAATACTTTTAGCTCTATCCCTTTTTCCTTACAGGTATCAACAATGTCTTGAAGATCATCCAAAAAACTATCGGAAAGTCGATACTCTTTATAATATCCATCACTTGTCATTAAGCCCTTGAGCGTGTCCTTAAACCTTCCTAGTGAAGGTTGATCGGGCTTATTGTTATAAACAAAACGCATACCATGGGCATCATAAAGATAGTAAGCCTTTGACTTGATACTAGAACTTACGGTTGATTTGGTAGCATTCAGCGCGTTTAGGGATAGGGTCGAATTAATCAACTCTTGCAGGGGAATAGTTTCTTGATTAAGAAGACTTTCCTTAAAATCTGGAGCATTAGTTTTCAAGTCATTGAACATGAAAAAATCAATACCAATCACAACGGTTTTTAAATCCGGTTGATTAGTTATAGCATGGTCAAAATAACGTTTAACTTCATACATATTTGGACCAACTAGTGCCAAATTGTATCCGGAGTTTCCTGGTTTCAGTCCTGGGTGGTTTGGGTTAAGTCCCAGGTCAGTTCGTGATGAACCTAACAAAACGATTTTGGGTTCATTACGAATAACATCTATAGCCTTGAATAGTCTGACATGGTTAAATTGTTCAGGTTTTAACTGATTTAGACCGGGTAACTCTGGGCTATTTATGACTCCGTAAGGGTCAACAGCAGCGTTCAATAAGCCAAACCCAAATAAACTGGGAAAGGTAACTGCTGCCAAGGTTAGGTTAAATCGACGATAGGAGTTCATATATATAGGATGGTAGATGGGATGGGATTGCTATAGTGCTATTCGATTTTTAATTTTACCAGTGAAAATATTCGATGAAACAAAAAAAAACCTCAGCTGATACTGAGGCTTGTAGGGTATATTTGCTTGAGGTAAGCATTCAGCGGTCAGCGGTCAGCGGTCAGGGGTCAGCGGTGAGCAGACTTATAGCGCTACGCGCAAGTCCGCAAGTCCGCAAGTCCGCAAGTCAGAAGTAAGCGATTACTTACGTTTCGGAGTTTAGGAGCGATGCAGAGGTGCGACCCGTGGCGAATTTAATTCGCCAAGGTCAAACGCACCATTACGGTCTTGGGGAGGCAGCGCGGTCTTGGGGGTTCCCCCCATGAGCGACTGCCGTGGTTTCCCCCACTCGCTATTGCATCAAGACAATGTCAAACATCTGAATGCGTAGTGCTATAACTCAGATTAAACTTTTGCTTACCTCTTTTATTCAAAAGCACCGATTGCGCTACAGGCACGCTGCGCGAACAGTAGCGTGCCTGTAGCGCATTAGCTGATACGCGACACGCTGATAGCTTTAGTCCAAAATCTAGAGTAATTGTAAGGTGCGTTATTAACGCACCCTACTACTAGGAAAAAGCGTCCGCAGTGTGCTTAGGCAACACTTAAGTTAACCTGTACTACCACATCGTTGTAGTCTTGGTCACCACCACCAAACAGATCCTCGAAACCAAAGGTGTTATCCCCTAGCAGGCGAACGTGGTCAACTCCATCTGGGTTAGCCCCCACGAAAGCAAAGAAGGCATTCAGGTCGGAATCCTCTTGATCTGCATTAGAAGGATTATCAGCTAGGAACTCCGCTACTGTACCATCCGAAATCAGGAATGGAGCCAGTAGTACCCCACCGGATACTCCAGCACTTAAGTCTACCTGATTGGATAGTGCAGCTTGTGCATAACCAGCATTACCAACATTGATACCGTTAACTGTGCCACTTTCATCATCAATCCGATACCAGCCAATGGTATTATTGAAAGAAGCTTCACTGTTGACCACAAGACTACCAGTAACTGTACCAGTCACATCGGTCAAATCCAGCAGTTCCCGTTGCCCTTGAATCTGGGTAGTGCCTGTTCCCACTGGCGGAGTCGAACCTGAACCGTCTGAGACAATCACAGTTGCATCATTGAAGTCTCCGTCATTGCCATCTTCAAAGCCCAAGGTTAACTGACCATTGCCATTGTCAGTTACCTGTACATGGTTCTGACCATCGCTATTAAATGAAGCACCACTGAAGAATACGTTGGAGGTAGGATCCTGTCCCCCTAGCACCCCATCTTTAGAGCCACCTTGGATTACGTAGAATACCAGGTTATCGTTGACGTCAAAACTGTCGATGGTGCGGGTGGCTTGAGCAGTACCTAAACCGTCAGGGAGAACAGAGAAAATTGTCTTAGCCTGAGATAGAGCAGCTTGTACATAACCACTCTGACCAGGGGCAATGCCATTGATTGTACCTTCGGCACTATCAACAGCAAATACTCCAATTTCACTGACCTCACCAGCCTCGCGACCTGTAAGAGTGAATTGGAGTTGGGATTGTCCAGCAGTGTCGCCGGTAATGGTGAAGGTATTATTGGCATTCTGAGTCAGAGTCGAGGATACCGGACCACTCTCTTCAATGGTGATGTTAACAGTGCCTGTGCTAGTACCGCCACTGCCATCGCTTACCTCAAAAGTCAAGCTATCAGTGCCAGTGAAGTCCGCATTTGGCGTATAGATAATAAAGTCATCTGTCGGATTATCCGGAGTGCCATTATCATTGACTGCTGCCGTACCGTTGGTTGGCTCCGTGACAATTGCAAAACTTAGCGGATCGCCATCAGGATCAGAGTAGTTAGCTAGAACATCAATGGTAACTTGAGTGTTTGGCTCAGTGGTAGCAGTATTGTTATTGTTTGTCGCTACTGGAGATTGATTATTAGTGACATTAACGTTAACGGTAGCTGTGACCGTAGCATTAGTGCCATCACTGACCTGGTAGGTGAAGCTATCAGCCCCAGTGAAGTCCGCATTTGGCGTATAGGTAATGGTGCCATCAACGTCATTGACTACTGCTGTGCCATTAAATTCCTGCGGTTCAATGGTTACAGTCAGCCCATCCCCATCAGCATCAGTGTCATTACCTAGGACATCAATGGTAACTGCGGTGTTTGAAGTAGTGGTAGCAGTATCGTCTACCGGTACTGGAGGTTGATTAGGATTAGTTACCTCAACGTTAACCGTAGCTGTGACTGGAGGATTAGTGCCATCACTGACCTGGTAGGTGAAGCTATCAGCCCCAGTGAAGTCCGCATTTGGCGTATAGGTAATGGTGCCATCAACGTCATTGACTACTGCTGTGCCATTAAATTCCTGCGGTTCAATGGTTACAGTCAGCCCATCCCCATCAGCATCAGTGTCATTACCTAGGACATTGATATTAACTGCAGTGTTTGAAGTAGTGGTAGCAGTATCGTTGTCTGCTACTGGAGGTTGATTAACATTAACACTAACCGTAGCTTTGACCGGAGGATTGATGCCATCACTAAGCTGATAAGTGAAGGTATCAGTGCCAGTGAAACCATCAACAGGAGTATAGGTAATGGTGCCATCAACGTCATTGACTACTGCTGTGCCATTACCGCCCTGCTGGTCAAGGGTTACAGTCAGGGGATCTCCCTCAGGATCAACGTCATTAGCTAGGACATCGATAGTAACTGCAGTGTTTAAATCAGTGCTTGCAGTATCGTCTTCCGCTACTGGAGGTTTATTAGGGACATCAACGGTAACCGTAGCTGTGACCCCAGGATTGATGCCATCACTGACCTGGTAGGTGAAGGTATCAGTCCCAGTGAAACCATCATTAGGAGTGTAGGTAATGGTGTTATCTTGATTGACTACTGCTGTACCATTAAATTGCTGCGCTTCAATGTTTACAGTCAGGGGATCCCCTTCAGGATCAGAGTCATTACCTAGGACATCAATGATAACTTCGGTACTTTGATCAGTAGTAGCAGTGTCATCTACTGGAACAGGAGCTTCATTAAGTAGGTTGAAGTCAATATAATCAAGTCGAATACGTTCATCATCGTCACTTTCCCCACTAATGGTGATTTGAGTCCCCTCGGGAATAAATATGCTATTGCTAACGGTCAGATCCTTGAACGCATCAGCATCAGGAAAAATACCAGCATTAGGATTGGGATCATCGAGAGTGAATGAAAATGTCTGATTACCAATGGTGACACCGACTGTGCTATTCCCGTCTGTCTCATCAGCAACTTTCAGGATGACCTGGTAAGTGCCACTGGGCAAATCAAAGGTTGTAGTAGCAGTGCCAGTGCTATTACCGTCAGGTAAATCGATCAGTTTATTATTTGAAGCAGCGTTATTATCACTAACTTGAAAAGTATTTAGAGTAAAGCGGGGGTCATCAAATTCAAATCTCGGCATAATATTTTGTCTTACAAAACTCCTCAGTTGCTAAGGCTGTGGGCACTTAACATTGACAATAATCCTAAGCATATGCGCTACGCGCAGGCTACGCCAACAGCTATTAGCTATCAGCCATCAGTGCTCAGCGGTCAGCTGATAGCTGATAGCGTTTTAAATCAAGAGAGTAAGTCCATTAAGCATTCAGCCGTCAGTCCTCAGCCGTCAGCCTTGGCCAAAAGGCCACGCTACGCGAATGGCTGACGCTATTGGCTGATAGCACCTCAAGTAGCACCATCTGTAGCGCATTAGCTGATAGCTGATAGCTTAGCAGGTCATAGCAAGATTGCTGTTGAACTTATCATTAATAGCTGATAGCATATATTGGATAGCACGACGCTGAATGCTTATCTAATGATCTACCAATAAATAAATACCTACTTACCTCCAGATATCCGGATTTATTTTCCAGATTCATGGCCAAATGTAAGATAAACTAGTAAAGATTAACCGATGCTATAATATAATATATAAATATATTTTTGCTTCATAAACATGAATAAATTATCGGTTTAGCATTATTTATATTTGGGAAGGATAATATTAATTGTAATGAAGCGATCGCTTCATTACAATTTCTCACGTAATATCCCCTATAAAAAGGAAAGAGCCTTGCCATTCATGCTCTTTCCTTGCCGTCAAAAAATCACCTTATTCATTGATGCCATGAGTTTTTTTTTATGTCACTAGTATTCGGATAAATTCATCAAGTCTTTATAGTAGTAATTTTCTATTTCTGCTAAATAAGGGAATCGGGAATCGGGAGCGGTGCGACCCGTGGCGAATTAAATTCGCCTACGGAAAGCGCACCGAGGGAATCGGGAATCGGGAGTCGGGAGCGGTGCGACCCGTGGCGAATTTAATTACGGGTCAAGCGCACCGATGGAGTCGGGAGTGAAGTGTGGGAAGTGTGGGGAGATGGGGAGTCAGATCAGCAACGGTTTGTCCCCCCCTTATTAAGGGTTTGTCCCCCCCTTATTAAGGGGGGTTAGGGGGGATCCCCACTTTCCACGGGGCTTTCAGCGATGCAGTTGCGTAGGGTGGGTTAGGGACGGGCTAGCCCTGATTTTCTGCCTGTTCGCGGTTAGGTTGCTGCCCGTAACGCACCACTGTATTGATTATGCGATCGCTAATTTCCCAGCTAAACCCCAACTGGAGATCCCCCCTAACCCCCCTTAACAAGGGGGGGACACTCACCACACTTACCACACTTACCACACTCCCTGCTCCCTGCTCCCTGCTCCCTCAAAAAGAATTTGTTACAAAACTTTTTAAAATATGCTATAATTTGCTATTTTTTGTGTTAAACTAAAAGTGTGGACAAAAAAATCCACGGGAAGAGCCAGCCTTAGAGTTTTCGCAGGCTGCAGGCTGGCTCTGGGTTCCCCTTACAGGAGATAACTTAATAATATGTCCCATACTCAACACCTATACCCATGGGTAGTGGTGCGCCTATTGCCACCAATGCCACCAGTCGTTTTTGCTCGGTTCGACAACCCTGCTGATGCCAAGGGCTATGTGCAGGTCCTGAAACTGCTGATGCCTGATGCCAAGTTTCTACTTTTTTTGGATCACGGAGTAGTGGTGTAGCACAGGCATCTTGCCTGTGACATAGGGAATCGGGAATCGGGAATCGGGAATCGGGAGTAGTTGTGTAGAATAGGCTTCGATGCTGTGAGGAAAATATTGATCACAGGCAAGATGCCTGTTCTACCAAAATCTTGTCCACAGGCAAGATGCCTGTTCTACCAAAATAGTACACAGGCAAGATGCCTGTTCTACCAAAATAGTACACAGGCAAGATGCCTGTTCTACCAAGACCCCAATTCCACCGAGTGGGTCAAACAGCTGGGAATCCCCCCCTCATAAGGGTAGGTTTTTTACAAAGACCTCAGGTGTGGGGTGAGCGGGCGTGGGGTGACCGGGTGTGGGGGATAAGAAAGCGATCCAGCGCGGTCTTGGGGAGGCAGAGGTGCGACCCGTGGCGAATTTAATTACGGGTCAAACGCACCATTACGGTCTTGGGGGTCTCCACGGGGCAAACAGCGGTGCGGACGCAGGTTCCGCACACAGCCCCTCCCCACTCGCTATTGCCGTGGTTTCCCCCGGAGACAAAACCTTAGATAGGGTCGCCTTTATAGTTAGCAGGTTATGCAGAAAAGGGTTAAATATTTTTTAATAAGGCGACCCGATCTTACGGTAAATTCAAACCACTCGCTATTGCATCAAGACAATGTACTTAATTTGTCGTTAAAAATCATCATTTATTCGTTGTTTTCCTTTTCCTCTCCCTCTGGGTCGCCCCATGTTTTACCCTAATGTAAAAAACCTACCCTTATCAGCCCTTAATAAGGGGGGCTGGCAGAAGGCAGAAGGCAGAAGTAAGGTTTTATCGGTAATGGTTTTTGATAACTAATTATCCGGACATGATCTAACAATTAGCATCATTTAGCTGATACAGCGTTCTTCATAACTATCAGATACACAGTATTTTTTCCTTCTTACTTCTTACTTCTTACCTGTTCCCTGTTCCCTGCTCCCTAAAAACCTCACCCCATTGAAAATTGCTGTAGTTAAATTCCTGATACATTGAACGTCTGTTTTGTCAAGTAAACTTTATACAAAATAGCTAGAATTACCCCGCAAAAATAAAGTTATTTGGTAGTTGATCCTTTACTGTTTGCCAGCCGCTACAATTAACGAGGAACAAAAACATCTACTCAATAAACTGTGCAAACTCCTGTTCTCTTAGATCGGCAAGTCTATGATCCACAAGCCCTCCTGGATCATTTAAGCCAGCTCACTCAGGAAGAGTTTGCCCCTAGGGCGGCTCAATACGACCAGACAGCAAGCTTCCCAGCAGAAAACTTTGAGACTCTGTTTGATGCAGGTCTTCATGCCCCAGCTGTACCGATTAAGTATGGTGGTTTAGGCTTAGGTCACAGCAGTGATATCCTCACCCTCTGGATGATGACACGAGAATTAGCAAAGGTAGATTTAGCTTTCACCCGTTGCTGGGAAGGCCATACTAATATACAAGTATTATTGACTGCCAACGCTAATGAAGCTCAAAAGCAACGTTGGTTTGAAGGGATTGTGCAACGAGGGGAAAAATGGGCGGGTTGGAGTGGCGAACCTCTTTCTAAAGTCCCTGGGCAAACCAGTGGTATTGGGACAACAGTTAAGGTTGTAGAGGGGGGCTATATTGTTGATGGTTGCAAGGTCTTTGCCACAGGAGCGGATGGGCTACAATGGGCGATATTGTTTGTGAGTACTGCCGGAACAGGAGCTGTTCGTCATCACGATGGACCAGCGAATTCCGTGTTGATGTTAGCCTGTGATTTATCAGACCCAAGTGTAAGCTTTGATTCAACCTGGTGGAAACCGATTGGAATGCGGGGAAGTGTAAGTTATCGCGTACAATTCGATCACACCTTTATTCCTAAAGAAAATCTGATTGGCTATCCAGGGCAATACTTGCTTGAAGAGTGGCAAACTCGCTTTACTCCTCAGTATGGAGCGGCATTTTTGGGGGCGGCAGAAGGGGCTTATGGTTATGCCCACGCTCATATCAAAAAGCAAGGCAGAGAACAGGATGCTTATGTGCAGCATCGGATTGCTAAATCAACCATGAACATTGAAACCATGGACTTGTGGCTACGAAAAGTGGCTTTGTTGTGGGAAACAGGTCAACACCAGCAGGCCAAAGAAGCTGGTAACCGCTTTCGTTATTTGTCAGAAAAATTGGCACTGGAGACTTTGGAACACTGTACTCGCATGTGTGGCGCTCGTGCTATGATTCAACCCAGTCCTTTGGAACGGATTTATCGCGATTTATCCTTCTATACTCTCCATGATAATTGCGATCGCGTTTTGGCCTCCATTGGTCAGGAAATACTGGGGCAAGAAAGCGATCGGGCGTTTTTTAATTCTTCACAGAAGTAAGCATTCAGCTTAAGCGCTACAGATGGTGCTACTTGAGGTGCTTATGCGCTACAGATGGTGCTACTTGAGGTGCTTTGGGTCTGTGGCCACGCTACACCGAACAGTTTATGCCCAAGCACACGCTACTGTTTGCGCAGCACCTCAAGTAGCGCAATCGGTGCTTTTGAATAAAATAAGCGGCGTTGCTGAATTAAGGAATGAATGCGCGATCATCTGGTTTTGTTAAAGCCCCCGTGGGTCCCCCGAGCGAGGGATTGCTCGCCCAGAATTGGGGGGCTAGGGCGTGTTTTCAAAGTTTTCCGCAAGATATTAGATCCCCCCCAGCCCCCCTTATTAAGGGGGGAGCCATACTCAAAGTCCCCCTTTTTTAAGGGAAACGGGGGTACTCGGAGTTTGAAGACACGCCCTAGGGGCAGGGCTAATTCATTGTGATCAGAGAAAATTAGGGCAGCCAGAAACTCGCGTAAACTATCAAAGTGAGCTCAATATGGAACTGTCCTACTTTTCCGATCAAGATCTTTCAATCATGCTGTCATACCA
>NZ_JAAHHC010000100.1:0-10208 GCF_010672265.1 Moorena sp. SIO3A2 | reverse complement strand
GTGACATACTCCCACACGCTCATCGAAGATTACAGTGTGGGCTTCTTACCAACTCCAGCCATCACTATCGGCTTTCGCCGACGCGGGGCGCGTTCGGATACACGGGTTACTTTATTAACGACACGGGATGCCCCGACCCACCGGAACAATACAATAAGTTCTATTTTTTAGGCACGTAAGTGGCTGACTTGCCCAGCATTTAAGGCCGTAGGCCACGCTACGCGAACGGCTTTGTTTATCAGTACATATATTATAGCAATTTTATAATACCCTGTGCAAAATTCATCCCACACCTATGCTACGCATTAGGTGTGGGATGAATTTTGCCGGACAGCTAAAAAACGTCAAAAAAGTTCTAACACCAGGATCGAGAGCAACTACCTTGCCTTGATTCTCGGCTTTGTTTCGAGTTGCTTTGTAAGGGACTACTAAATAATAGTCCCCATTGGTGCTAATTAATCGATAGTCACATAGGTGATCTGGTAGGCTTTCAGCAAAGGTTAACTCTCCTAATTTTGTAGGGTAGATCCCCTTTACTGAAACAGCGGATTTTGGGATGTAGCAAGACTGAACAGGAGTTTTTCGAGACCTAAAGCGAACTCGATTAATTTGCCCAGTCAAATTGTATTTTTTCTTAGCCTCTATGACCGCAGTGCAGGCATCCTTTATCCCTATCGATTTAATTTGATAAGGTACTGTTTTACACCATTCAGGAAGACTGTTAAGGATGTCAGTCTTGATGGCCAACCAGTTAGCTTTAACTTCGCCATTTTTGAGGATTTCTACGGTCTTGTTGAAAACATAACGGGACACTCCAAACCAGCGATTAATCAATTGACGTTGGTCAGCTTTTAGGAATAGTCGGATCTTTTTTGATTTTTGAACCGTATTTCCTGAGTCCTTGGACTCTACAAGAGCAGACGTGAATGATTGAGAGAATATCGGCGGTAAATTCTGATCAAAGACAGCTTTCAGGGTTGTCGGATCCCATGATTTTTCCACCGTTGAGACTGACCGGAGATGAAACCTTAGAGTAGTGCAGCCTTACTACAAAACCTTTACCCTATGCTGCATAATTTACCAACTATAAAGGCTGCACTACTCTTACGGTAACTTCTAACCAAGTACTCAAAGAGTTCAAACCCAAACCGGGTAAGTCTGTCGAGACAGGCAACAATAATTGTGAGCTGATCCCCACGCATAAGTCGCTCCAGTATGGTTTTAAGCCCAAATCTTTTGTAGTTAAGTCCTGATCCGATGTCAAAGATGATTTCCGCTTCTGGATAGAGGGAGTGCATATAAGCAACCTGTCGATTAAGGTCATTCCTTTGTTTTTGGCTGCTGAGGAGGCAGTAACAGATAGTAGCAACCACAGTTTTGCCCGCCTTTCCGAAGGTGAGTAAGCTTTCTGTATCGAAGAGTCTGTAACCACTTGGGGTGCGTTCGCATTTGATCGTGCCATTATCTGCATACTTGCGAAAGGTATTTCTGGAGAGTCCCGTAAGTTCGACCGCCTTACGTAGTGGTATCAGTAACCTCCCTTAAGTATACCAAATAGTTGTAGAGATTGCTAGACTATGTGACACTTTTTATAACTGTATACAAACCTTTTGATTTATCCGTCTGATGGGATGCCAGTGCGTTTTAAGGCCAGAGACTTGCAGTGTATTGAGGAAACTTAGTATTGCTTGGTGCAGTTTTAGCTAAGTTTTCGTTTGTGTTAGTAAGTTAACTGGCTTTTTATGATTAGTATTGGGAATGCGATCGCATCCTTGTTTTATGTGGTCATATACCGTAGCTATTCAGGTATCAGCTATTAGCTATCAGCGTGTCGCGTATCAGCTTATGCGCTACACGCACACTACTTGAGGTGCCATTGGCCAAAGGCTGACCGCTAAACGCTGACCGCTGAATGCTTACCATATACCCAGTCATGCCCCTGACCCCTAACAGGTGTCTTGAGCTTAACGGTAAGGTATTAATACCGTGTTAAGCTTATAGGTTAAGACGCTCTCGACCACTATCTTATCATAGGCACGGACAACTATGCGACCTGATTTGCAGGACTTGGTGATTTCAGAGGACTATCTATCCAATTTGATTGGGGAGAAGCCAGAGCGAGTCAGAGGTTTTTTCCTAGAGAAACCAAAAGAACCAGGAGATTTCCTGATCAAATTGGGTAGAGGTACCTTTCTATGGTTGAAATATAAGGCAGTTAGACGGCTGGTGAAAGAAGTGGATCGATACAATACGGTGATTAGAGCTGTATACATTAATGATCAATTGGAAGAAGCTGGTAATCCAGGTGTTGGTCTCAGCAATCGGGAGCGAGTGCTCGAAGCCCTTAAGGTGATGAAAACGGATTTAGTGCGTGCCTTGAAGACAGAACGAATTCTCAGAGAGAATAAGCAGTTTATTACTAAGAATCCTCAGCTATTTACTACTAATTTAACCACCTTGACTGCCCTGCACTTGAGTGATCAGGCCAGTGAGTATGGACGAGTGCTAGATCAAGCCTTGCAGGTGGCAGTGGGGGTGCAAGAGGAAATGAGAAAATTGCAGAATCAGCGTTAGGGGCGGATAATCTATTTATTTTAGGGAGTCGGGAATCGGGAGTCGGGAGTCGGGAATCGGGAGTCGGGAATCGGGAATCGGGAATCGGGAGTCGGGAATCGGGAGTCGGCAGGGTTATTTCATTCTGGATCTAGGTAACGAGTTTAAAGGCTTTCAGCCATCACATACCTGAATGCTCGAAGGCTGAAAAGACGTATCCTCGTCAATGCATAAAATATTGCAATTTAGAATGAAACAGCCCTGGGGAGTCGGGAATCGGGAACAGAGAAAAAATTCTGTGCATCGCTGGTTTTTTAAATATTAAGGTTGTGTTTAGCTCTCAGACTGTGTTTAGTTTACCAGGTGGTGGCGATCGCTCTCCCGATGTAGCTTGGGTAGCGCTGGAAAGATGGAAAGCACTGAGTCAAACAGAAAGAGAAGGTTTTCCACCCATTTGCCCCGATTTTGTGATTGAGTTGCGCTCACGGACAGATCGATTAAAGCCCCTACAGGAGAAAATCCAAGAGTATCTAGCCAGTGGCTTGCGTTTGGGTTGGTTGATTAATCCTCAGGATAAACTGGTAGAAATTTATCTGGCAAATCAACCTGTGGAAGTAGTAGCAATGCCTGTAGTGTTAACAGGAAATGAGGTGTTACTGGGGTTTAGTTTAGAATTTAGAATTTAGAATGAAGAATTTAGAATGAAGAATTTAGAATGAAGAATTTAGAATGAAGAATTTAGAATGAAGAATTTAGAATGAAGAATTTAGAATGAAGAATTTAGAATGAAGAATTTAGAATGAAGAATGAAGAATGAAGAATTTAGAATGAAGAATTTAGAATGAAGAATTTAGAATGAAGAATTTAGAATTTAGTGGCTAGTGGTGCTTTAGGGACGGGCTCGCCCTGATTTTATCGGTAGCCAGTGTTGGGACAGTCCGTCCGGAAATGAAACGGGCAAGATGCCCGTTCCACGCCTGATGCCCATTCCAACCACCAGGTCAAACAGCTTTTAGGAGATGCACCCAGCCACAAGCGCGTTCGCTTTTAGCGTGGCCTACGGCCAATCGCGTAGCGTGACCTTTGGTCAATCGCATTTTGGCTTTCTTGGTCTGTTGCTAACCTTTCCCCCCATCCAAGAAAACAGTTGTGCAATTTGATCAGTATGAATAGCTCTGGCTATAGGTTCCGATATCCACCCGGGAAAAAACCTATATCATATATATATTATTACTATGAAAACAGCTATATAATATACCCTATTCTTTCTTCCCACACTCTCCCATCGGGTGCATCTCCTAAAAGTTGTTTGACCCAGCAGTGGTGCGTTACGGGCAGCAACCTAACCCTGGCGCTTGAGCAAAACATACCAAGCCCCTAACTTGTCACAAATCATTTAGGATTGCTATATTTTGTTTAAATGGATTTGAGTCAATTTACATTGAGGGGTACAATAAATGACGGCTCCACTCTCTTTGTCCAAACTACTAAGCCCTTTTGAATTAGGTGATTTATCTTTAAAAAACCGAGTAGTAATGCCTCCTTTAACTAGAGGGAGAGCAGTTAATATGGGTATTCCCAATGATTTAATGGTGGAATATTATACTCAAAGAACTGGAGTAGGTCTAATTATCACTGAAGGTACTTTTATTTCCCCTCAAGCTAACGGTTGGGTAAATGCTCCTGGTATTTATACTCTGGAACAAACTGAAGGGTGGAAAAAAGTTGTTAGTAGTGTACACTCTAAGAATACGCCATTATTTTTGCAGCTTTGGCACTGTGGTAGGGCTTCTCATAGTAGTTTCCATGATGGTAAGCTAGCTGTTGCTCCTTCAGCCATTAAAATTAACGAAGAATATGTTCATACCCCTCAGGGAAAACAGCCTCACGAAACTCCACGAGCCCTGGAAACTGAAGAAATACCCCAAATAGTAGAAGAGTATAAAAAAGCGGCTGAAAATGCCAAACATGCAGGTTTTGATGGGGTAGAGATTCATTCAGCTAATGGTTATTTACTGGACTCTTTTCTGCAATCTAAAACCAACCAAAGAACAGATAACTATGGTGGTATTATTGAGAATAGATATCGTTTACTCAAAGAAGTAATCGAAGCTGTAATAACTGTTTTCCCAGTCAATAGAGTGGGGGTTCGTTTGTCTCCTAATGGTTTATTTAATGATATGGGGTCTGTGGATTATCGTGAAACATTTCTTTATGTAGCTAAAGAGTTAAACAGTTATGGGTTAGCTTATATCCATGTATTAGATGGGTTGGCGTTTGGATTTCATGAATTAGGAGAACCGATGACTTTGGCTGAGCTTAGAAACGTTTTTGATGGTCCAATTATTGGTAATTGCGGCTATAGTAAAGAAACAGCAGAAGCGGCAATTCAAGAAGGTGTGGCGGATTTAATTGCTTTCGGAAGACCGATTCTGAGTAATCCAGATTTGGTTGATCGCTTCGCTAATAATTGGCCTCTTAATCCTATTCCAGATGTTAAAGTTTGGTATTCTCCAGGTAAAGAAGGTTATACTGACTTTCCTACTTATAATGCGGAAAACTAGCGAGGCTCTTACTAAGTGCGGTCTAGCCTGAAATCTTAACCCTAAAGGCATTTAGGGTTTACAATTTTTTGAGCGAACAGTGGTTCATTACGGGGCAGGCTGTCCCAACTATTGCGTCTTGCGTCTTGTGTCTTGCGTCTTGCGTCTTGCCTGCTCCCTGTTCCCTGTTCCCTGCTCCCTGCTCCCTACTCCCTACTCCCTAAAGATCTATAATAATAGATAAACCAAAAAACAACTACCAAGATCATGCTAGATTGGTTAGCACTGTGGGGAATTTCTAGTGCTGGTGGCTATCTCGCCAAAGAAGTGATCGGTCCCTTGGCCAAAGACGCTCTAGAAGACTACACTAAAGATTTTTTCAAAGAATCTATCAAAGATTATACCGGACTATCGGAGCAAGATACCCAGAAAAAACTCTTGGTTAAAGCCTTAAAAGCTTTTGTAGCTTTAGTTGGACAAGAATTAAAGGTTGCTGACCTATCTAAGCAAGAAATAAAACAATATACTAAACCCCTCAAGCAGTATATTAAGAACCAATCCGTTAAAGCTATCCTGGGAAGTGCCTTTAACTATGGCTGTAAAGAAATAGATACCGATACATTAGCCAAGACTTGGGTTGAGCTGAAGTTATTATCATTACCGGAAGAATTTCGTTGGAAGTATATTGGTAAACAGTATCTCAAGCAAGTACAAACTATAATCAAGCAATCGGATAAGTTACGGCCTATCTGGGATTCCCAAACGTTAGATGCGATCGCAAAAAACACTAACGCTACAGCAGGCATTATCCCTGATTTTAACTTAAGGGAGTATCAAGAAGCACTCCTAGAGAGCTACGGTAATGTTAAACTAGATAGTTTAGATACCGATGGTTCTGCCTATAATCAACTAAAACTCTGGACGATATTTATCCCCCAAAATGTGCGAGAGGTTCATGACTTGATGCCAGAGGCGATTCATGAACTGCCTAAGGATTATTATCAAAAACTGCTAGAGAGTGGTCAACTAGAACAGGAAATTGACCAAAAGGAGTTGCAACGAGCTAAAAAGCTTTATTATCAACAGCCGATAAAATCCGTATTGGATGTGATCAAGGACTCTCAAGGCTATCGGTATTTGGTGGTTTTAGGAGACCCAGGCTCTGGTAAATCTACTTTGTTGCAATATTTAGCATTGGAGTGGGCAAGAACCGATCTAACTACTGCCCTTTCTCTACCAATTCCCTTACTGATTGAATTACGCACCTATATCCGGAATCGCGATAGTGGACAGTGTCATAATTTCTTGGAATTCTGTCATCAAAGCAGTGGATATATCTGTCATCTCAATCAACATCACCTTGATGAGCAGTTAAAGGCTGGTAATGCCTTAGTGATGTTTGATGGGTTGGATGAAGTCTTTGAGCCAGGTAAACGAGAAGATGTAATTACGGATATTCATCGCTTTACCAATACCTATCCTAAAGTAAGATTAATTGTGACATCTCGGGTAATTGGTTATAAACCCCAACGGCTACGGGATGCTGAATTTCGTCATGTTATGCTCCAAGACTTGGAGTCCGAACAAATTCAAACCTTTATCGAGCACTGGCATGAATTAACCTTTACGGATCAAGCCGATAAAGTTAGGAAACGGGAGCGCTTACAAAACGCAATCAAGACATCCTCCCCAATTCGACAACTGGCGCAAAATCCCCTATTACTAACCATGATGGCAATCCTGAATCGCAATCAAGAATTGCCTCGTGACCGCTCTGAACTCTATAACCAATCCTCTCGATTACTGCTCCATCGATGGGATGTGGAACGAGCATTACTAGAAGATAATCGTCTTGACCCCAAGACAATTGATTATCAAGATAAGCAACAGATGCTGGGAAAAGTGGCAGATTTCATGCAGGGTAATCAAGCAGGATTAGCGGGAAATCTGATTAGTGCAGAGGATTTAGAACGGATTATCTTCGAGGAGTTGAAACTACGGGAAGTTACTAATCCAAGAGCGGTGGCTAAGGTAATGATTAATCAGTTGCGCACCCGCAATTTTATCTTGTGTTTCATGGGAGCAGATTACTACGCCTTTGTGCATCGGACATTTTTGGAATATTTCTGTGCTTGGGAATTTGTCAGGAAATTTGAGAAAACCCAGAAGATTGACCTAGAACAGTTACAAACCCAAGTATTTGGTCAGCACTGGCGGGATGAATCTTGGCATGAAGTGCTGAGGTTGATTGTGGGCATGATTGATTCCAGAAAAGCTGGAGAAATTATTGAGTATTTGATAGCACAATATGGAGAGAGTAATAGGTTTGGAAATTTATTTTTGGCAGCAGATTTTTTATCTGAGGTGAGGAATCGCTATGAGATTAAATCAACAGATACTACATTACTGAATCGCGTCAAAGACTTAATTAATTATGATCAAAATAGAAAAAGATTCAGTGATAGTGATATTCGCACTAACGCTGTGGTAGCAGTAGCCACCCATTGGCAAGACCACCCAGATACCTTAGCCCTACTTCAAAAATGGGCTCGCTCTGATCAAGATGGGAATGTGCAAGCTACAGCAATTGAACAGTTAGCTCAAGGTTACCAAGACCACCCAGATACCTTAGCCCTACTTCAAGCATGGGCTCGCTCTGATAAAAATTCGTGGGTGCGACCTACAGCAATTATAAAGTTAGCTCAAGGTTACCAAGACCACCCAGATACCTTAGCCCTACTTCAAGAATCGGCTCGCTCTGATACTGATTCGGATGTGCGAGGTGAAGCAATTAAACAGTTAGCTCAAGGTTACCAAGACCACCCAGATACCTTAGCCCTACTTCAAGCATGGGCTCGCTCTGATAAAAATTCGTGGGTGCGACGTACAGCAATTGTACAGTTAGCTCAAGGTTACCAAGACCACCCAGATACCTTAGCCCTACTTCAAGCATGGGCTCGCTCTGATACTGATTCGTCGGTGCGAGTTACAGCAATTGAACAGTTAGCTCAAGGTTACCAAGACCACCCAGATACCTTAGCCCTACTTCAAGAATCGGCTCGCTCTGATACTAATTCGTGGGTGCGAGTTACAGCAATTGAACAGTTAGCTCAAGGTTACAAAGACCACCTAGATACTTTACCCCTACTTCAAGAATTGGCTCGCTCTGATACTGATTCGGATGTGCGAGGTATAGCAATTGAACAGTTAGCTCAAGCTTGGCACAATCAGCCTTGGTTATGGGAATTTTTACGCGATCGCACTCTCCATGACCCTTTTGAGCGTAAGAAATTATGGGATGACAATCCTCGACAAGCAGCCCTTAAGGCCATCCTGGAATATTATCCTAACCATTCCCAAATCCAATCCTTATTGCAGGATAGAGCAGACCATGACTCCGATCCTAAACTGCGGGAGTTTGCTCAGGACGAATTAGCCAAATTGAGGCAAGAGGCAAGAGGCAAGAGGCAAGAGTGAAAAAATCCTGTGTACCTAATAGTTATGAAAAACGCTGTAGAAGGTTTTCAAACGAGTTGTAAATTCATCGATGGTCGAAAAAGGCAAGAGGCAAGAGGCAAGAGGCAAGAGGGGCAAGATATCCAGAGTTTTTTAGTAAACTAAAAAAAGACTGTATTCGTTTACATCTCAAATGGAAACGCTATATATATACCAGAGTTATGGTTAACAGACAGTAAAAAACTCCCAACGTCAAAAACCTTGGGAGGGTCATTTTAGGTTATATTCAACCCAGTCTAGCATCGGTATTTGATTAGTATGGATCATCAAATTAAGTACCGACATTTGCTTCTAGCCACTTAGCAATGGCATTTTGGCTTTCTTGGTCTGTTGCTAACCTTTCCATCATTACCACAACATCCATTTCTGGGACATCTAGAGAATATCCATTTACTTCAAGGAAAGTTGCCATCACGGCGAAAGCGACCCTTTTATTGCCATCTATAAAGGGATGGTTTTTTGCCAAACCATATCCATAGGCTGCTGCTAAATCAAATAAGGTTGGTTGACCATAGACAAATAGATGTCTAGGTCTGGCTAAACTAGCCGATAGCAGATTTTCGTCCCGAATCCCTGGACTTCCCCCATGTTGTGCAATTTGATCAGCATGAATAGCTCTAGTTATAGCTTCCGATATCCACAGCGGTTCCCTCACTTAGCCAGCTCCCTCAAGGCATTTTCATACCTCTTGCTGACTTTCTGATAAGCTGCCATTACCTTTTCAAACTCAGGATCTTTCGTGGTGATTTCAACACCATCAGCGGTTTGTGTGATAAATACAGTATCTCCTTCAACAACATTCAGCTGTTGTAGGATCTCTTCAGGTAGAGTTATGCCTAGGGAATTCCCAATTTTATTAATTGTGAGCTTGTACATATTGTAAAGGGAGTCGGGAGTCGGTAAAAATCCTATATTCTATTATAGCGTTTTTCGCAGTTATGAGGTACATACAGTATTCTTTGACTTTAATTCCCTTTCTTGATGCAGCACATCCCTATTCCTTATTCCATCTTCCATCTTCTCTGTTCCCTGTTCCCTGTTCCCTGTTCCCTAAAATCCAGAAATTGTGTACCTCATAGCTATGAAAATTGCTATATTATATATATATCATTACTATAAAAACCGCTATATAATATTCCCTATTCTTTCTCCCCACACTTCCCACACTTCCCGCGCCCCCGCCCCAAACTCTTCCCCCTACTCCCTACTCCCTATCAACGATACAAAATCAAATTCAAAACATTCAACTCATTGGATGTCAACAAATACTTATCCGTAAACATTTTTGTTCTGAGTTGCTCTAGGGAATAGCTGTTAAATACAATTCTGTTCCCTGTTTCCTGTTCCCTTTGCTAAAGCTGATAGCTGATAGCTGATAACTGATAAGCTGTTGCGCATTTAAACTGTGATAACAGCATTGCCTTTGTTTTTTATTTTTCGTACCCATTTTATAATTAACCCTCCTTCATTTAAAAGATGATTTAACAAACATTCTAATTCTTCAATTGATTTGAAAACTCGATTGGCAATATATTCTTTTGCTGAATGCCAAACCAATTCAATTAAGTTATAATCAGGACTATACTCGGGAAGATA